>CAZILJ010000465.1:0-2149 GCA_964539915.1 uncultured Acidobacteriaceae bacterium
GAGCGTTTGCCCGGCTTCGATCAGCATTTGAAGTTGCACGTCACGGGGTGCCCCAACAGTTGCGGACAGCACTGGATCGCCGACATCGGTATTGAAGGCAAGAAGATCAAAGTCCAAGACCGCATCGTCGACGCCTACTACTTCTGCGTGGGCGGAGCTCTGGGCCGGTTTCAGGCCACCGCCCGGCCAGTCGGGTATCGTTGCGCCGCCACCGAGGTGCCGGACGCGCTCGAGCGTCTACTGGGGCGATATCTGGCGCAACGCGAACCTGGCGAAAACCTGCGCCGCTTCTTTGTTCGCCACAGCGACCGAGAACTGAGGGAGTTTCTGGCCGGGCAAGCTGTCGATCCCGTAGTTCGTGATTTGCCAGACCCGAATCGCGGTCTGGCGCAAGCCGCAGGAGGCGTCGGTGACTAGTTTATTTCCCATGTTTCTGAAGCTGGAGGGCAGACAATGCCTGGTCGTGGGTGCCGGAAGAATCGGCGAGCCCAAGATCGGCGGCCTGCTTGAGACGGGCGCGCGCATTCGAGTGGTTGCCATGGATGCCAGTCCCACCGTCCGCGAATGGGCGCGTGCGGGCAAGATCGAACTCGATCTGCGCGGCTTTCTACCCGATGACCTTGCCGGGGCATTCCTGACGGTGGTGGCGACGAATTCGCGCAGTTTGAATGAACGGATACATCAGGAAGCGCAGCGCCGCGGCGTGTTGTGCAACGTCGTCGATGTTCCCGACCTCTGCGATTTCTTCTATCCCGCGGTGGTGCGTCGCGGCGATCTGCAAATCGCAGTCTCAACCGCGGGTCAAAGTCCATCTCTGGCGCAGAACATTCGCCAGCAGCTCGAAAAACAATTTGGTCCGGCGTACGCAGCGTGGGTAGCGGAACTCGGCGAGACGCGAAAATTGATTCTTGCCAGTGATCTTGAGAAAGAACGCAAGCTTGCCTTGCTTCATTCGTTGGCCAGCCGGGAAGCGCTGGAAGCGGCTTTGGCCGAGACGCCTGAACTCGCCGCAAAGGGAGAGGGAGCATGAACGGGAAGGTTTATCTGGTGGGTGCGGGACCGGGTGATCCGGAATTGCTGACGGTGAAAGGGCTGCGCCTGCTGAAAACTGCCGACGCTGTGCTGCACGACGACCTGGTCTCTCCCGAAATCCTGAAGCTTATTCCCACCACGGCGCAGGTGCACAACGTGGGCAAGCGCTGCGGGAACAAGACGATCGTCCAGGAAGAGATCAACTTTCTAATGGTTGCGTTGGCCCAAGCCGGATTGCGGGTGATTCGATTGAAAAGCGGCGACCCGCTGATCTTCGGACGCGCAGGGGAAGAAGCAGAATCGTTGCGACGAGCCGGTATTGCTTTCGAGATTGTGCCAGGCGTGACTTCTGCTCTGGGCGCTGCCGCCGCCGCGCAGATTCCGCTGACGCACCGACATGCATCTTCCGCGCTCGTTTTCATTACGGCGCAGCAGTCCTCCGGAAGCGAGGCCGCCAACTGGAACAAGCTGGCCGGGAGCGGGGCGACGCTGGTGATTTACATGCCCGGCCAGAACTATTCCGAAGTGGCCGCAAAGCTGAAGGCGGCCGGCCTTGCGGGCGACACGCCTTGTGCCGTCATCTCGCGTGCAACCACTCCGCAACAGCGAGCGCACGGTTCTACGATCGCCGAATTAGGCCGCATGCCCCAGCTGGGCGCTCCGGCTCTGCTGGTGGTCGGCGAGGTCGTCCGCTTCGCCGATCCGATCGCCCTGGCACAGGAATTTCGACTGCCAGCCATATCCGGCGAGAGCGATCGGGCGGTCGCCACCGTGTTTCGAGGTTCGCGCTCGCTCTCGACCTTCGCTACAGCCGAGGAGCCACTCTCGTGAAAGATCAGATCAGGGTTCGGATTGGCGATCACATCAAAGAGGAGATCGCGGATCTCCAAACCGCCGCAGAGAGCTGGAATCCCCAGCGCTCGTTGAGTTGGGCGTTTGAGACCTTCGGCAACCATGTTGCGATTTCCTCGGCCTTCGGCGCCGAGGGCATGGTGCTGATCGACATGGCTTCGCGCCAGAACAAAAACTTCCGGCTTTTCACCATCGACACCGAATTTCTTTTTCCCGAGACCTACAACTTGATGGACCGGATCGAAGAGAAATACGGCATTACGAT
>CAZILJ010000466.1:0-4599 GCA_964539915.1 uncultured Acidobacteriaceae bacterium
TTGCCAGAAAGATCTTCCGCGTAAGCCGGAAGGATTCGCGGGCCACCTTCGATGAGCAGGATGTGCGTGCGCGCGGGATCGATGGATCGGAATTCGTGAGCCAGTGCGTGGCGGGCAATCTCGGCGAGGGTGCCGGCCAGTTCGACTCCGGTCGGGCCTCCGCCAACGACTACAAAGTTAAGCGGAGTTGCGGTTGCGCCGATGGCGGCTCGCCGCTCTGCCAGCTCGAAGGCAAGGAGTACGCGGCGGCGGATTTCGAGCGCGTCCTCAATGGTCTTAAGGCCAGGAGCGTAAGGCTCCCACTCATCGTGTCCGAAGTAGGAGTGCGTCGCGCCGGCGGCGACGATCAGGTAGTCATAGGGCATGTCGCCATCCGAGGTTTTCACCCACCGGCGGTCAAGGTCGAATTCGGTGACCTCGGCCATCAGCACTTCGATGTTTTGGTGAGAGCGAAGAATGGAGCGAATCGGTGCAGCGATCTCTCCCGGAGAAAGTCCGGCGGTGGCGACTTGGTAGAGAAGGGGCTGGAAAGTGTGGTAATTCTTGCGGTCGATCACCGTGATTTGGACAGGCGCTTTAGCCAGTTCCTGCGCAGCATTCAGGCCGCCGAAACCGGCGCCCACAATCACGACTCGCGGTTGCAACTTGTTCGGCATGTTTATTTTGTTCATCTCGCAGCCATTGGGTTGCTGTTACGGCCCCACCTCTATAAGATTCAGCGCGATGGCAGATAGTTCCAGAACTTCGACGAGAGTTGAAACTCCGGCATGGGTTCGCTTGGTTATGCCTTCGGGTGCAGACCTGATTTTCATAGCACTGCTCGGTGTTCTTGTGTTTACGCCGCTATCGATGCGTCTGCTGGGCGATGCGGGGATCGGGTGGCACATTCGAACGGGGCAGGAAATTTTGGCCTCGCACGCGGTGCCGCGGGTGGATTCGTTCTCTTCGACTATGCGCGGGCAGCCATGGTTTGCGTGGGAATGGCTCTACGACGTGGTGGTGGGGAAGTTAGAAGCGTCGCTGGGACTGAATGGGGTCGTATGGCTTACGGCTCTCGTGATCGCGGCGGCGTTCGCCGGGCTATTTCGCCTACTCATCGTGCGCGGAACGAACGTTCTCCTCACCCTGGTGTTGGTGCTGCTCGCAATCACGGCGTCGATGATTCATTTTCTGGCGCGCCCGCACGTGGTGAGCTGGCTGTTCACTCTTGCGTGGTTTTGGATTCTCGATACTTCAGAGCGGGATGGCTTCGACGGGGTGGGACGTGAACGAGGTGGGCGAAAGCTGTGGGCGCTTCCGGTTCTGATCCTGGTTTGGGTGAACGTGCACGCCGGTTTCTTGCTTGGATTTGTGTTGATAGGAATCTTCCTGCTGGGTGCGGCTTGGACTTGGTTTCGCACGAAAGAGGGACGGATCGAGGAAGTTCTGGTGAGAATCGAGTCTGCTCGACGAATGCGGATTCTAGCCCTCGTGGCAGTTCTTTCAGCGGTCGCAAGTCTGATGAATCCGTACGGATCGACGCTGCACTTGCACGTGTATCACTATTTGTCCAATCGCTTTCTGATGGATCACATCGACGAGTTTCAATCGCCCAATTTTCACGGAGTGTCGCAGAAATGTTTCTTGCTGCTGTTGCTGGTCACGCTCGCGACTCTGGCGGCGCGCGGCCGCGAGTTGCGGATCAGCGAGGGGTTGACGGTGTTGTTCGCCGTATACGCGGGACTCTACGCTTCACGGAATCTTCCGCTTTCTTCCATTTTGCTCGTGTTCGTGACCGGGCCGTTGATTCCTGCTGCCCGACTCGCTCGTGGATTCGCTCAGAGAATGACGGCCGTGGAGGTCGCACTAAGAGGCCACTTGTGGCCGATTATCGCGGTGTTAGTCACGCTTTTCATAGCTGCCAACGGCGGGCGTGCTGGAAACCGCGTATTGATGGCTGCAGATTTCGGCCCGAAACGCATGCCGGTGGAAGCAGTGAATTACCTGGAGAAGAATCAAGTGCAAGGGCCGGTGCTCAGCACTGATTATTGGGGCGGGTATCTGATCTATCGCCTTTATCCGAAGTCGCTCGTGGTGGTGGACGACCGGCATGATTTATATGGCGAGGAGTTCTTCAAGTCTTACTTGAAGATGGTGCACGTGGAGCGCGGATGGGACGAGTTCCTCGAGACGCATAAGGCTTCCTGCGTTCTGCTGCCCAGAGATGCTGCGCTTGCCAACATCCTATTGGCGACCAAAGGATGGAAACAGATTTACGCAGATGAAGTCGCTATCGCGTTTGTGCGAGATCCCGCGATCCCTTAAGGATCCCAGGCATCGCTCGCGCCCTTGCCGAGACAGGAACCACCAATTGACGTTTGAAGAAACGCCACCGATGATGAGATCGGCGGCGTTTGAGGTCAGCTTGCTCGCAGAAGGTGCTCAGGTCTTTCAACAATGGGAATCAGAGTCAACGTGTTCTGCAGAAGAACAGTGGTTGGGGCCTTCATCGCGCTGTGGACGCTCACTCTAATCGGATGTTCCGGGTCTTCCTCCTCCTCCTCTTCTACAACGCAGACGGGATTTGGCAGTCCGGTAGGCGCAAACCTGACACAGGTGAGTTCGGATCCTTACAGCATTGCGCCAGGGCAGCATGCCACAGAGGTCGAGCCACACATGGTGGCCAATGGGACCACGTTGGTGGCGGCGTTTCAGACCGGGCGCATCAGTGCCGGAGGTGCAACCGACATCGGATGGGCGACCTCGACAGACGGAGGCACGACGTGGAGTCACGGATTTCTACCGGGTCTGACCAAGGGTGAAGGGTCCGGCCCCTATGACGCGGCCAGTGATCCGGTCGTGGCCTATGACGCGAAGCATGGAATTTGGATGATCGCTTCGCTTCCCATTTCGAACACTTCCTCGACCCCAGCTGTGGTGATGAGCCGATCGACCGATGGGCTCTCATGGCAGAACCCTGAGAGCGCGGATTCAAACTCGAAGAGCTCTGATAAGAACTGGATCGTGTGCGACAACTGGGCGACCAGTCCTCACTATGGCAATTGCTATCTGGAGTGGGACGATCCGTTCAGCGCCGATGAGATTTTGATGAGCACTTCGACGGACGGAGGGCTCACGTGGGGAGTGGCGACGCCGACGGCGAACGCCGCGGTCGGAATCGGTGGACAGCCTCTGGTGCAGCCGGACGGCAATGTGGTTGTGCCCATCGAGACCAAGGCAATGTCGGCATTCAGTTCGACGAATGGCGGGCTGAGTTGGACGGCTACAGTGACGATATCGAACATTCAATTTCACGCGGATGCGGGTGGGATTCGCAGCGGGCCGCTGCCATCGGCGGCAGTGGACGGTGCGGGAACGGTTTGGGTCGTGTGGGAGGATTGCCGGTTCCGCACCTCGTGCACAACGAACGACCTGGTATACAGCACTTCAGCGGACGGCGTGAATTGGAGTGCGGTTACGCGCATCCCTATCGATGAAATCTCAAGTACCGTAGATCATTTTATTCCGGGGATCGGGATTGATCCAGTCAGTTCAGGCGCGCTGGCGCATGTGGCGCTTCATTACTATTACTACTCGCAGAGTAGCTGCACGGTTTCGAACTGCGCGCTCCTGGTCGGTTACATCTCGTCGGCAAACGGTGGTTCAACGTGGAATGCGCCGGTCGCAGTGACCGGTCCGATGGAACTCGGCTGGCTGCCAAATTCGCAAAATGGGTTGATGGTGGGAGACTACGTGGCTACAGCATTCACGAACGGCGCGCCGCACGGAGTGTTCGCGGTGGCGTCGGCGAAATCAGGGACGAGTTTCAGCGAGGCGATCTACACGGGGCAGGGATTGACCGTGGCAGCCGCCGGGCGGCAGTTCTCGTCCGCCAACGACAAGCCGCTTCATAATCAGTCGGATCGGATCGAGAAAGAGAGTCCGGAGAAAGGCCTGATTCCGCCTTTGAGGCGCAAGGCCAGGCGGAGCGCTAAGTAGTTCGTTTCGGCTGTGGAAAAAGTCCTCAAGAAATCTCGGCGACAACTGTCAAATAAAGAGGCCGCGGGCATATCCGGCTCCGGCAAGTCACCGCTCGCATTCGGAATTCTGCGATCCGGCTCGCAGCATGGGCAGCGTGCAAGGTCACGGGTTGGCGATTGCTTCCGGGTAGGCGACGATCCCGACACAATCATTCCGAAACGTGTCGTTTGCGAATTGGTTACGAGAACGCATAAATGGTAGTTCTTTCCCTGACGGTCTTTTCGCGATTTGACTGCTCGCCAACCTCAAGTTCAGTGCCCTACAACCAGCGGGCGCATCCGCACGACGAGTTCCCGTAGAAATTGATCGGAGTGCATGAACACTGCAAAGTGCCCACCACCGTTGATCGTCACAAACTCCTTGCGGGGCGCTTTGATGGAGTCGAGGTAATTTCGAGCCAGCGAAGTCGGAGTCGTAAAGTCTTCAGCTCCTTGAATGAAGAACATCGGAATCGCGAACCGAAGGCCGAGATCCTTCGGCCCGCTGGACTTCGTCTGGGAGACGAGTCGTTCGGCGCTCAGCATTTGGCCATCACCGGAATCATTGATGTCTTGCACGGAATTACCGCGAGCGACGAGC
>CAZILJ010000467.1:0-2370 GCA_964539915.1 uncultured Acidobacteriaceae bacterium
GCCTGCTTGAACGCCGCGACCTCATCGTAGAGGGCCTGCCAACGTCCGCCGAAAACGTGTCCGCGTGTGATCACGACGTCGATTTCATGGGCTCCCGCTTCCACTGACCGGCGAATTTCTGCTAAGCGCTCGGCGAACGGCGAAAGCCCGGCGGGAAAACCGGTGGAAACGGCAGCGACATGAACGCCGCTACCTTCGAGAGCGTGCAGCGCGGTCTCGATGAAGGCGTGGTAAACGCAAACCGCGCCGACCTTCACGCCGAGTTCTTCGATTCCGAGTTTCTGAACTAAGTCGTGCTGAATCGGCTGTCGCGCTTTCGCACACAATCGCCGCACACGCTCGTCGGTATCGTCGCCGGAGAGCGTAGTCAGGTCCATGCAGGAAATAGCACGCAGAAGCCACGCGGCCTGCCATTCTTTCTTTACCGTGCGCCGGGCCACTTGCGTCTGGGCGCGCCGCTCCACGGCGCTGGTGTTGACCCGAACCTCCTGCACCCAATTGAGATCGAGAGGAATCCCGGAGTTGGAAAGAAGCGAGCGTCCCGCGAGCGTAGCGATGGTGTTCGAGGCGGGTGGCTCTCCGGATGTGACCGTTCTGCCTGACTTGGGCTCGAGGTTGGGATAGTAAGGATCGACCGACATTCCAGATCTGCCTTCTATAGTTACTATCAAAACGCACGCTCGCGCTGCCTGGGACGCGAGCAGATTCCTTGATTTGCAATTGTACGGCAGGCAATCTTACAACGCGAATTCGATGCTTGGAGTATTCCCCGCAAAGCGATCGGTGAGAAGTAGACAGGAATTATCAGCCAGGGTTTACAATGGCGCTCGATTCGGCGTTCGAGACATCACCCAAATTATCGTCCCACAAAACGTATGCCCAAAAAGTCGGTCTCAGACAGTGTCCGTGAAAAGCTGGAGCAAGCGGCCGTCAAAGTGATGAAGAACGCCCATGCTCCGTATTCGAAGTTTCAGGTAGGAGCGGCCATCCTTTTGACGAACGGCAAAATGTTTTCTGGCTGCAACGTGGAGAATGCCTCCTATGGAATGACCAACTGCGCGGAACGAACCGCAATTTTTTCTGCGGTAGCTGCGTTGGGACCAAAAATTGAGATTCAGGCAGTCGCCGTCGCCAATGATCACGGAGTCGCATGCTCGCCTTGCGGGGCGTGCCGCCAGGTGATTTATGAGTTCGGTCCCGACGCGATCATCTTCTTCCAAGGCGCGACCGGACCAAAGCAAGCGCACATTACGGAACTTCTCCCCGAAGGGTTTCGCTTACAGTGAGTCCCCCGACCTCCGTGCCGCAAGTATTTCGCGCGATCGATGTAATCCGCAAAAAGCGAGACGGCGTTGAACTGTCGAGGGATGAGATCGAGGGACTGGTCAAGGCATACACTCTCGGCACAATTCCCGACTACCAGGTGTCAGCCTGGCTCATGGCGGTTGTCCTGAAAGGCATGACCCGCCCGGAGACCGCAGCACTGACGGATGCGATGCTGCACTCGGGCGAAGTACTGGATCTTTCGTCGCTGTCGAGAAAGAAAGTCGATAAGCACTCCACGGGCGGCGTCGGCGACAAAACTTCTCTGGTGCTGGCTCCGCTGGCGGCCGCAGCAGGAATCGCTGTTCCCATGATCAGCGGGCGTGGTCTTGGACATACGGGAGGGACCCTCGACAAACTGGAAGCCATTCCCGGCTTCAATGTGAATCTTCCCGTAGTAGAGTTTCGGCGCGTCCTCGAAATCTGCGGCTGTGCCATGATTGGCCAGACCCCGGAAATTGCTCCTGCGGATCGCAAGCTTTATGCATTGCGTGACGTTACCGGCACAGTCGAGAGTCCGTATCTGATTTGCGCATCCATCATGAGCAAGAAACTCGCGGAAGGAATTGATGCGCTCCTGCTCGACGTCAAGACCGGATCTGGTGCCTTCATGAAGAGCGAGAAAGATGCCATCTTCCTTGCCGAGTTGATGGTTGAAACCGGCGAGCGAATGGGGAAACAGGTCGTCGCGCTCATCACCGATATGGATCAACCTCTCGGAAACAAGATCGGCAACGCGCTCGAAGTGGTCGAGGTCGTCGAGGTTTTGCGCGGCGAAGGTCCGGAAGATTTGCGCACACTGTGCCTGGAACTGGCGGGATGGATGTTGCATCTCGGAGGCATTTCTAGCACCGTTGCGCAGGGGAAACAGCTCAGCGCCAGACTCATCTCGTCTGGCGCGGCGCTAGACAAATTCCGGCAGATGGTCGAACTGCAAGGAGGAGACGCGAGGTTCATTGACGATGCGAAATGCCTGCCGCAGGCGCACCATACGATCGAGGTATCGAGTGCAACCGCCGGATATATCACTGCGATGCAATGCGAGCA
>CAZILJ010000468.1:0-14504 GCA_964539915.1 uncultured Acidobacteriaceae bacterium
ACCAGACCGTTCTGGTGGCCTTCGGAATTGTTTTTGGAGCAGTCATGCTTGGCCTTGCGATCGCATTTGGAGCGGGTGGCAAGGAGCTTGCCCAGCGATTCCTGGAACACAAACTTGTCCACGCCAATGGAGATGACAAAAACGAGGACGAACTGTCGCCGCTCTAAGAATCTGAGTTGGTGTGCCTGGCTTGCTCAGCGATCGTAGAGCGACGATAGCTGCTTCAATCTCGACTTGATTTCTGGCGTCAAAGCGCTTGCGCGATAGCGCCATTTCCAATTTCCACTGAGTGTGCCGGGCAAGTTCATTCGCGCTTCGCTGCCCAGTCCCAGAACGTCCTGCAGCGGAATGATCGCGAGCTCGGCGACAGACGCCAGAATGGTGCGAATTAAAACCCAATTGATCGCTTCGTCTTTACATCCCAGGTACGCCTTCGCAAACTCGCGTTCTTGGCGGATGTCTTCCGCAGTGCGCGTGCTTTCGCCCACCCCCGTACTAGCCCACCAACCAACCGTAGTGTCGTTGTCGTGGCCCCCGGTGTAAGCCGCCAGTTCGCGCATATAGTTATGCGGTCGGAACGAGGGCCCCTGGGGGTCGTTGCCGAAAGCAAACTGCAATAGGCTCATTCCTGGGAATCCGAACTCCTGCCGCAGCGCTTCGACCTCGGGAGTGATCACCCCGAGGTTTTCCGCGACAATCGGTAGTTCCTTCAATTCCCTCCGCAAGACCTCGAACAGGGCTCTTCCCGGACCCTTGATCCATTTTCCATGCATCGCGGTTGGCTCTCCTGCGGGAATCTCCCAATACGCCTCGAACCCCCGAAAGTGATCGAGCCGGACCATCTCGAAGAGTTTGAGCGAGGCGCGAAAACGATCGATCCACCAGCTGTACCCAGAGCGTGACAGCACGTCCCAACGATAGATCGGGTTTCCCCAGAGTTGTCCGGTTGCGCTGAAGTAATCGGGCGGAACGCCCGCAACCACGGTTGGCTTTCCATGCTCGTCCAGTTGAAACAACTCGGGATGAGCCCACACATCGGCGCTGTCATGAGCAACATAGATTGGGAGATCTCCCATGATGCGAATACCGCAACGCTGACAATGCCTCTTCAGGCTCTCCCACTGTCGAAAAAACTCGAACTGCGCAAACATGTACATCTCAATTTCCGGCTTTAGCCTTTGCCGCCAATGGGGGAGAGCGCCGGGGTCCCGTCGCCGCAGTCCTCGATCCCACTCTGTCCAGACCACGCCATTGTGAAGATCCTTTGCCGCCATGAACAGAGCGTAGTCATCCAGCCACGCGGCATTCTCGGTGCGGAATATTTTGAAAGCGCTGGCGTCAGTCTCACTTGTATTGCGGAAGAAGTTTAGCGCCGCTTTACGGAGCAGAGAATATTTGAAGGCGATTACTTTGCCGTAATCCACAACATCGGTTGGAAGTTGCGGAGATCCCGCGAAATCTTGCGATTCCAGGAGACCCCTCTCCTCGAACTTCCACAAATCGATGAGCAGTGGGTTGCCGGCAAAGGACGAAAAACATTGATAAGGAGAGTCGCCATAGCCGGTTGGACTGAGGGGCAGGACTTGCCATACCTTTTGTCGAGACTCAGCCAGGAAGTCGACGAATTCGTGGGCGCCAGGCCCGAGGTCGCCAATACCGTGAGCCGCCGGCAACGAAGTAATGTGAAGCAAGATTCCACTACAACGCGGAAAAATCATACCTACAAACTAGTGCCTTGATCGGTACGGTGCAAGTCAGGCCGCTTCTTTCCGTGTGCAAATCGGTCCGCGTTGGACCGATCCCCGTCGCCGGACGGCATGCTCCTCTTTTTCGATCATTTATATCGAAAAGACTGGACACCGCTTCGAATTAATTGCATTACAATAGAGGGACGGAGCGAAACCGTTGCCCAAGTTTGAGGAGTGCCTCCAGCGACTGGAGAAAATTGTTCAGGAACTGGAAAAGGGAGAAGTCCCTTTGGAAACGTCTCTGACACTCTTCGAAGAGGGGATGCAGCTTTCTTCAGCCTGCCGCAAGGAATTGGAACAAGCGGAAGGAAAGGTCGAGATCCTGCTGAAGAAGAACGGGAAGCTTCAAGCTGAACCATTCGAGCCGCTGACAGAAAAGACGCAGGCACGCCGGTAAGTGTCGGATTTCTCCCCCGCGACTCGAGCCTTTAGATGTCTGTGGAGTTGTAGTATTTCAGCCCACTCCGCAGCCCTAGTCCAACGTTGACGTCCGCCGTTGACGACGGTTGAAGATTGGGGGAAGTATGATTCAAAGTGTAGTTGTCCTGGAGCAGGATCCTGGGGTGGCGCGGTCCCTGGCCGGTGGCCTCCGCTCTCATTTCTCAGTGCACGTAACCCAATCCCGCGAGGCGTTGCGGGACGACGTAGTCCGAAACCATCCGGAAGCCGTGATTCTAAACATCGAGCATTGGCTGCTCGCCGATGTCGAGAGTCTTCACCGCGACTTTCCGGCTCTGCCCATCGTTTGCACTCACCGCGTTCCTGACGAAGAAATGTGGATGGCCGCGCTGGCAGCGGGAGCCTGCGATGTATGTCCGAACGATGACGTGGCAAACGTACTGACTTCTGTGCTGCGAAGTACCGCCGTTTCGCGGAGCGCCGCCTAGCTTGTGCCTGTATCCTGAGGACGCCCATGGGCGTCCTTAATTTTTTGTTGGTGAATCCGTTTGCGCAGGCAATTCCTAGATCCGCCCGCCTTGTTATACTCACTGCTTCATGCTCAAGGAGACACTCGAACAGGGACAACTGTTGACCGACGCCGCGCTGGACCGACTCATTCCGCTTGAGACCGAGCATCCGGTTTCGATCCACAAGGCCATGCGTCACAGCGTGTTTGCCGGTGGCAAGCGTCTGCGGCCTGTGCTTTCGATCGAGGCTGGGCGCATGGTGGCAGGGTCATTGCCGGCGGGGATTGAAGAACTCGGCGCGGCGCTCGAGATGTTGCACACCTATTCGCTGATTCATGACGATCTTCCCGCCCTCGACAATGATGATTTGCGGCGGGGGCGTCCGACCTGCCACAAAGCTTTTGGCGAGGCCCTCGCGATCCTGGCCGGCGACGCGCTGCAAACGCGGGCCTATGAAGTCCTGGCCCGGCTGCAGTGTCCGGCCGAGGCGCGAGTGCGCATTATCGAGGAGATCGCTCACGGTACGGGCACGATCGATGGCATGATCGGCGGGCAGGTCGTGGATCTCGAAGCGGAACACACCCGGCCCACGAAGGAGATGCTGGACTACATTCACCGCTCCAAGACGGCGGCCCTCATTGCCGCGAGCCTAGTCGGTGGCGGATTGTATGGCGGCGCGAAAGACCACCAGGTTGTGAAACTTCGGGCCTTTGGACTATCGATCGGATTGGCTTTTCAGATTGTGGATGACGTGCTCGACGTCACCCAGAGCTCCGAACAACTCGGAAAAACCGCGGGCAAAGACACCGCTTCGGAAAAAGCAACGTATCCGGCGCTGTTTGGGGTTGAGGCGTCAGTGAGTAAGGCGGATGCGCTGGTGAGCGAAGCATTCGCAGAGCTCGCGAGCTTTGGCGAGCGGGCGGAGACGCTGAAGGAACTGGCGCGATTTTTAGTGGAGCGGAAGAACTGAATCAGCGAGCGGCAATTAGCATTTGGCATTTAGCCTTACAACTCGCGTGGAAACGGCGTGCCGAAGTCATAACCAAGTGCTAACTGCCGATTGCCGGTGGCCCCTCACGCGTGGCTGTGATAAAACCTAGAGACGGCGATGGAGTTCGCCACAACCGCCTGTGCTGCCCACACGCCTCAGGCTGATGACTCCTACAGAATGGAACTATTTTTGTAGGAGAGACTCCGTGAAAGACTTTTTCGCTATATCCGTCGCCGCAATCGCGGGCGCCAATCTGCGGTTTCTTATGAGCCGACTGGCTGCCAAGGAATTTGGTCCGGTCTTCCCTGCCGGAACGCTTATCATCAACATCCTGGGCAGCTTCATCGTAGGGTTTTTCGTGATCTGGACCACCGAACGCGTGTTGCTCGATCCGCGCTGGCGGCTTCTGGTAGTGGTCGGTTTCTGCGGATCATTCACCACCTTTTCCAGCTACGCATTTGAGACGATCTCCTATTTGGAACAAGGTCAATGGGGGCTGATGGTGGCCAACATTCTGAGCAACAATCTGCTTTGCCTGGGGAGCGCACTGGCCGGCATGGCGGTAGCGCGAGCGTTATAACATGACCGCAATTCCTACTCTCGAAACCACACGGCTGAAATTGCGTCCTTATGGTGAGACCGATATATCCGAACTGGTGTCCCTGATCGGCGCTCCTGAGGTGGCGGCCACCACGCTGCGCATTCCGCATCCCTACACGGAGAGGGAGGCACGCGCATTTCTGGCTCAGATCGGCGGCGAGAGCGATAACGAAATCCGGTTTGCAGTCACGCAGAGCAAAGACGGCCGCTTCTGCGGCGGCATTGGACTCAGGCTCGCATCGGAGCATCAGAACGCCGAACTTGGATACTGGATCGGCTTGCCGTATTGGGGGCAGGGTTATGGGACGGAGGCGGCCCGGGAACTGCTGCGGTACGGATTTGAAGAGCTCAATCTGCACCGCGTCTTTGCCTCGCATTTCAAACAGAATCCTGCCTCTGGCAGGATTCTGAAGAAGATTGGCATGCGCTACGAAGGTTGCCAGCGCGAGCACTTATGCAAATGGGATCAGTTCGTCGATTCGGAGTTATACGGGATCTTGCGGCAGGAGTGGGAGAATCGCGAGTAAAATGCCGGAAGCCATGGCTGTTCAAGTCACGATCTATCTGAACGAGGCCGACCAGTGGCATCACCGGCCGCTGCCCATGGAGATTCTCAACTACCTGCGCAAGGAAAACGTCTATGCGGCGACGGCGATTCATTGCGTGGCGGGATTTCTGGGTCGACAACGCGTGGAGACCGCTCATCTCGTTGAAGCTGGAGGCAAATTGCCGGTGATCATCATCTTCGTCGACACCGATGAGCACGTGAGCCGCGTACTTCCCACGCTGAAGGAAATGGCGGTCGACAGGCTGATTGTGCGCGAGAACGTGGTGCTCGAACAGGGGAGTTTAGACTGAAATGTCTTCCCTTCCACTGAATCCTCCGCTCGACATTCTGGCGATTGCAGCGCATCGCGACGACGTTGAACAGACCTGCGGCGGAACGATGCTGAAAGCTGCCGAGCGCGGGCAGCGCACGGGCATTCTCGACCTGACGCAAGGCGAAATGGGCACGCGCGGCACGGCGGACGATCGTGCGCAAGAGGCGGCCGATGCCGCCAAGATTCTCGCCGTGAGTTGGCGCAAGGCCCTGGATCTTCCGGACGGCCGCGTGGAGAACACCTGGGAGAATCGATTGAAGGTCGCGGGCGTGATTCGGGAGACGCGGCCGAGGGTGATTATTCTTCCTTACTGGAAGGGGCGGCATCCCGATCATTACACCGCATCGGTGCTGGGATACGAAGCTTGCTTTCTGGCAGGGCTGGCGAAACTGGATCCGCAGACAGGGCTCAGCGCCCGGTCGGCAGCAACTATCGAATCGGATCGCCTCCATCGGGACCCGGAAAAATCCGTGGTGGACGACGCAGTGAGGGCAGGGGCCCCTCAGGACAGCCGGCGGGAGGCCGGCGCTACACCGCATCGGCCGTTCAAGATCATTTACGCTACGCTTTATTACGATGTGCGGCCAACTTTTGTCGTCGACATCAGCGAACAGTTCGAGGGGAAGTTCGCCTCCATCCTGGCTTACAAATCGCAGTTCACTGACCAGAACGCGGGCAAAGACCTGTTCCCTGCGCACGACGAGATTCATGTCCGGGTTGAGGCCATGGCGCGATTCTATGGCATGCTCGGCGGGGTGACCTTTGCGGAGCCGTTTCTGCAAAAGGAAGTGGGGCTCGTCGACGATTTGTTGTCCATTCCCGTCAAGTCCATCTAGCATTACGGAACTCAATTACTCCTACAGGAGAACTGGCATATGAATCGATTGGTTTTTACTTTTGTCACCGCATTGGCGATGGCAGCTACCGCCGCAGCACAGGCTGGAACTTGGCAGATCGATCCCAATCACACGGCCGCACAATTTTCCGTGAAGCACCTCGGTGTCTCCACCGTGCGAGGCGCCTTCACCAAAGTGACCGGAACGGCGAAACATGATCCCGCAGACCCTTCGAAGGATTCCCTGGAAGCCACGATCGACGCGAATTCGGTGGACACGCGAGTGGAAATGCGCGACAAAGACTTACGTAGCCCTAACTTCCTCGACGTGCAGAAGTATCCCACGATTACCTTTCATTCGAAGCAAGTGAAGGTAGTCGGGCCGGGAAAACTTCAGTTCGCGGGCGACCTAACCATCCACGGCGTGACGAAGGAAGTTGTGCTCGATGTGGACGGACCCTCCGCCCCCATCAAAGATCCGTGGGGTAACCAGCGCATCGGCACCTCTGCCTCCACAAAAATCACACGGCAGGATTTTGGGGTGAACGGCGCTCCCGGAGTCGTGGGAGATGAAATTACGATCACCATTGACACGGAATTGACTCAGCCTCCGGCGAAATAACACCCGGTCTGCGGTCATCCCCGACTCTAGTTCTGGATGCGGCCGCGGTCGTCGCGACGCCGGTGGCCGACTGCGTGGCATTCCGCATTCGGCCCTGCTTCGCTCGGAAACTGTCCAACTCGGATGCCCCTGGTGCATAAATTAAAGTCTCGCTGGCATCCAAATATTCATAAAATCATTCCCAGATCAATCTGGAAGGGACGCAATGAAAACATCGCGCCGTGCTGCGCATTCCGTCAAATGGATTCTGGCAGTTGTTCTTTTACCCGGCTCGCTGCTGGCCGAACCAGTCTCTCTGAAGCGAGTCGTCGAACTCGCGCTGACCCACGCCACGGGAGCCGCTATTGCCGCCGCCGATGAGCAGCACGCCTCCGCCAGCTATCGCGAGCTTCGCAATGACTACGTACCGCAATTATCGACCGGGGCCGGGCTTGGCTATTCGTATGGATTTCCTCTCGCTCTCGAGGGATCCGCACCTTCTCTGTTCAACATCACGAGCCAATCCGCACTCCTCAATCCCGCCTTGCGAGCATTCGTCCGCGCCGCAAAAGTCGATTCGACGGTGGCATCACTGAAGACCAAAGACGAGCGCAATCAGATCATTCAAGACGCTGCCTTGAGCTATGCCGAACTTGCGAAATGGGAACAACGGCTGATCAAGCTTCAGGAAACCGAGGAGGCCTCGAAGAAAATGCAATTCGCCGTTGCAGAGCGCGTGAAAGAAGGCGTTGACAATGAACTCGAAGGCCTGAAGGCCGGCCTTTCCACTGCGCGCGTCCGGCTGCGGATCACCGAGGCGCGAGGCGCAGCTGACGTGCTCCGCGAGCACCTCGGTAAACTCACGGGACTTCCGGCCGCGAACCTTCAAACCGATCCTGACTCAATCCCGGCGCCACCCGCGGCTCCAGCCAACGAGGAACCCGCGAAAGACGCCGCCAGCTCCACTCCCGCGGTGGAAGCAGCTGTGGAGCACGCCCGCGCGCAATACTTGCGGGCGCAGGGAGAACACAAGTCCCTCTGGCCCAGCATCGACTTCGCCGGGCAATACGCTCTACTCTCCAGGTTTAACAATTTTCAGAACTATTACATTCCCTCGCGTCCTTGCGTCACACCCTTGGGCGAATTTCTGTGCGTGGCGAGCAGCTTCCAGCAAAACAACGCAACCATCGGAGTCAGTATCCGATTTCCTTTGTTCAATGCTTCGCAGCGCTCCCGCGCCCAAGCGGCAGACGCCGAGGCCGTGAAAGCGACGAAACAGGCGGAAGCTGCCCGCAACCAGGTATCGGAGGAAACTTTGCGACTCCAGCGCTCCGTCACGCAGATGCTGGCTGCGCGCGACGTGGCCCAACTGGAATATGAAATCGCACAGAAGTCTCTGACCGCCGTACAAACTCGCATGGATACCGGCACCTCGACTCTGCGCGATCTCGATGACGCCCGTTCGCAAGCCAGCGAACGTTTCATCACCCTGCAAGATGTGACTTTCGAACTCGAGCGCAGCCAACTCGGCGTCCTGCGCTCGACGGGAGAACTGGAGAAGTGGGCTCTGGGTACGCCGTAGAGACTACGGGGAAGCAAGGCGCTGGATTGCTGACGGTGGAGGCAACAGTTCTCTAGAGTTCACCGCGCAACGTCTTCACCATTCTGCGAATCGCCTTTTCATTGCGGCGGTACCAGCGCCATTGGCCCTTTTTGGTTGCTTCCACCAACCCAGCCTTCGTCAAGATTGCCATGTGATGCGAAATGGTCGGCTGCGAAAGGCTGACTCGTTTCTCGATATCCCCCGCGCACAGGCGCTGCCCCATCCCATCGGCCTTATGCCCGGGTGATTTTGCGGCTGCTTCACCCTGCTTCAAAGCCTGCAGAATTCGGCGCCGGGTTGGGTCCGCAATCGCATGCAGCGCACGGTCGAGAATTGCTTCGGTGGAAGACATGATGCACTAGGAATAGCGCGGGAATCGACGGGTGTCAATGTAAGGCCATGTTTTCTCGGCTCACTTCCAGTCGGCTAGTTTGACCGCGGGAACCATCCTCGGTGCCTGGTGTCCAATCAGATATGGATATGCCGTAGCTCCGATTTCTGGATTCCGGCCACTGCATCACGTGCCCTTCGTCTCGCGACTCAAGCGAGGTTCCTCATGGACGCCTTCGATCTCGTGGGTGCCTCAGCCCCCCACCAACTTCCCAAATGGATGCCGCCTATCGGCGGTCTGATTGCGGCTGTACTAGTCGCCTGTTTGGTGTGCAGGTTGCCGTTAGTCCATACGCTGTCTTGGGGCGAATTGATCGGCTCATCAGTCGAATGTGTGCTTGCGGTATTCCTAGCCGGTGCCGTCGGTACGTGGGGCCTTTCGGCCGCCCGGACCGGAAGGAGAGAAACCGCGACCTGGCGCACCATTCTGGGAACTTCTCTGGACGCGCTTTGGCTCGCTCCTCTCGCGCTTTTCATTCGCGAAGGTTCGACCTGGGGAATGGCAGTTGCGGTTGTCCTGGTGGCCAGCCTTGCAAGGTCCTTCTACTTTCTTCGAGACCGGGATGAGCCGGGCGATAGCGGCGAATCGATCCTCTTATTGAGCCGCTGCGAGTTCACGCTGTCGGACCGGTCGCCCTGGTTCTGGCGACAGACCCGGGCGGCAGGCGCAGCCCTGTGTGCTCAAACCGGTGCGTTGGCGGGCCTGGCAGGGTATCCATTCGCCGGCGCGGCTATGGTCGGAATCAGCTCAGCTATTTGGACTTGGTCATTCATGAGATACGCCTCCCTGGACAACGCGCAATCCTCTGCATCATCGCAATCCGCATCGCGCAGTGTGCTGCTTCTGGTACTGGCAATCGCTTTTACGGCAGGCGGCTTGATCCAATATCTTCCCAACCCATACTGGGGGACTGGTTTTGCTGTTCCATCCCGTCAGCACTCGCGTCACCGCCTCACGCCGGTGGAAGGCGAGAAGCCATCCGAAAGTGGCGATCGGCGCGGGCAGCCCCGTCGAGAGAAGACCTCCGAAGATGGCGACTGGCGGAATCAACCAGTCGAGAACACGTCCGAGGGTTTGTTTCGAAACGCGAGGGACGCTAATGCCGGCGTTATCCTGTGGCCCGAGGAAGCAAAGCTTACAAAGCTGATAGCACCAGCACCGGCGATGGGGAACGGCCTGCTCAAGAGCCACCGCATGGCAAACCCATTGGTGATTCCATTCAACGGCGTCTATTGGTTCTTCAAGGCACCCGATCTGCACCCACCCGTAACTTCTCGTCAAGCGCAGGGCAGCCCCGACGCCCTCGATATCCACTCCACGGACCGGCGTCCATTGTCCATGGAGGCACACGAGAATCTTGGCAGCATGATTGATCTGGATTGCTGTAGCAGAATTCAGATCTCGATTCGAAACGCAGACCGCTATCCGGAAACCGTTTCCATGGAACTTATCCTGGTCAACAGTAGTTTGTCCGAAAAGCCTTCGGAGTCTCTGGGCACGATCACGGTCAAATCCACGCCCTCGTGGAGCTTGCATGGAGGGCAATCGCTTGCCCACGAGACATTGAACTTCTCCATACCGCCCCATCACTCACTCCGTCGTTTTGACGAAATGAAGATCGTGTTTCGACTCGATGCTTTCCGGGCGGACGACGGGGCCAAGATCGCGATCGACCACTTCGTGCTTATTCCTCGAGGTCTGTGAAAGCGCTCTGACCGGCGTTGCCGAATTGGTGCGCAGTTGAAAAAGTGGGTTGCGAAAACTATTTCTTGAGGATCGGGCTGTAGCCATCGGCGATCAACCGGGCCCGCATCGCTTCGGCATCTTTGATGTCGGAGAAGGGCCCAACCTGCACGTGGTACAGCTTGTCTGCCGGAATCGGAACTGCGATGAAGGCGGGATATTGTTTCCTCTTGAGCGCGTCTACCAATGCATCGCCGTCTTCCTGCTTACTGACGGCGGCGACCTGCACCAAATATGCCGATGTTGGCAGGGTGGTGGTGGGGTCCGGAGCGTTGGCTGCAGGCGCCGAGGTCACAGCCGCATCGGCGGGTGCCGCCGCCGTGTCGGGCTTGGCGTCGGCCGGCGGGGTCAACTCCGCGTTCGCATCCTTCTGCTCGACCGACTTGTAGAACGACATGGAAGGCGATGCGGGCGATCCGCTACTCGCCTTGGTCGTGCCGGGCACGAGTTGGGGCGAGGCGGCGGCGCTAGCCGAGGTGATGGCCGGCTCTGACTTTCGTCCGAGCGAATACCCCAGCGCAAAGAACATCGCGCAGATGCCAACCAGCCCAAAGAACAGGAACAACAGTTTGCCCGTTCCAAGTGTGATTTCCGTATCTTGTGAAGAAGCCATTGTTCAACTCCCAGCCAAATTCGACGCGAAATTGCTCGCGCTCTCTCCTACGCAGTCTTGGCGGGTGGTGCCGCCCCGTTTCCGTTCCCTAACAACTTCTGCAGTCCTGAGAAGAAGTCCACCGGCACCGGGAAGATCACAGTCGTATTCTTCTCAACACCGATCTCGGTCAGAGTCTGCAAGTAACGCAACTGCACGCTGACGGGCTCGGTTGCCAGCAGATGGGCCGCGTCCACGAGTCGCTGCGCGGCCGAGAATTCGCCCTCGGCGTGAATAATCTTGGAACGCTTTTCCCGTTCGGCCTCGGCCTGCTTGGCCATAGCGCGAAGCATCGATTCCGGCATGTCGACCTGTTTGACCTCGACGTTCGTGACCTTTACGCCCCAGGGTGAGGTGTGGGTGTCGAGAATGCTCTGCAGCCGTAGATTGATCTTTTCGCGATGCGATAACAGTTCATCCAGTTCCTGCTCGCCCAGCACCGAGCGCAGCGTGGTCTGCGCGAATTGCGAGGTCTGATACACGTAATTGGAGACTTCGACAACGGCCTTGTTGGGGTCAATGACGCGAAGGAAGATGACGGCATTGACCTTCAGCGTGACGTTGTCCCGGGTGATGATGTCCTGCGGGGGAACTTCGAGCGCCTCCTGCCGGAGCGAAACGCGTACCATCCGGTCAAGCGGGGCGAATACCAGCGCCACTCCTGGACCCTTCGCCGTAGGCAACAAACGCCCCAGCCGGAAAATAACTCCGCGCTCGTACTCGGCCAAAATCTTGATGGAACTCAGAATGTAAATGACCACAATAACGAGAACAATCGTGCCGAAACCGAAACTAAGAGATTCCACAGGTGCCTCCACCCCCGGAATGCCAACCAACACTCCTACCGCGGATTGTATAGCAGTCAGCAGAAGGTAGCGCGCAAATCACGAGTACGAAAGTTACCGCCCTGATTCGCGAGCGTGCGACGCTGGCAGGAAGAGCGCCTCAACTCCGGTCGGGATCAATACCCTGATCCATATAGATCCACAGCACCCGGGCCATCCATGTCAATGCCGGCGCCAGCGGCAGAAACAACACAATTCCTCCGGCCACGCTCTTCATCAGGGGCCATCGCAACAGTTCCCACACCAGCAATGAGAGCAGCGCAAGTGCGCCCACTCCCAGCCCATACCCGATGTACATCGCCCCCAGGAAGTACCCGTCCTCGCGCTCAAACCTTAATCCGCACGCCGGGCACCGCTCATACATCCCGGGAAACAACCACACCGATTTGCGAAAGATTCTGCCCGTGCGGCATCGCGGACAAAGCTGGTGCAAAATTCCCCGCACCGCGGAAACATCCGCTCTCTGCATGATGGAAGTCTAACTCGGTTCGTGACGAGCATCTCGGAAGGGAGTCTCCACCCCGAACCGCAGGCACACGGGCTCATTGCGAGCCATCGTCGGAGAATCTCCCCGTATCTGCTGAACCCTACCGCGCCGCCCTGGCCACCTGGATGCGGCTCGCGTCGACCGAGATCGACCGCTGAATCTCCATCTCGATGGAAGTCCCTACATCCAGCTTCACGTCTGGACCATGTTTGAGCAGGGCCCACGCTACTCCGCCCGCCAGCCCGGCGAGGCCGCCGTAACGCGCACCGTTCAAGCCTCCAGCTGCCAATCCGCCGATGCTTCCGACGGTGCCGCCAACGGCGGCGCCTTTCGCAGCATCCTCGATTCGCTTCCCGGTGTCTTTGTCGGACTGGATCGTCCCTTCTTTGTCTTTCACGCTCTTGTTATCTGCGCCGGGAGTATTTTCGACCGAGCCCGGCAGCATCACGGTGTAGCCGCTGGGATAAATCATCGACGTGAAGTGCAGTAGTAGTTCGGCGCGTTTCTTGGATCGACCGGGGTGCTCGAGGTGCGAAATCTTGCCCTGAATATAGGTTCCAGCCGGTATGAGGATGCGATCGTTCACCACAAACGGAAACGTGGTTTCCGCATACACGGGATCGCCCTCACGGGCATTCTTGGTCGAGATCGCTTGGGCGAGCGACAGCGGAATCTTCGTCCCTGCCGGGATGGTAGCTGCGTTCGGATCGGGCGCCTCTGCCAGCGTCGCTCCAGCCGGAGCGCCGGTCAACTCCTTGGCGGCCGAATTGGTCTGTGTTGTACCCGCAGATTGGCCGGCGGCCGAGTCCGCCGGTTTCGGCGTATCCGCTTGCCCCCACGCCATCCCCGAAACCAGAAGCAGTGTTAATACTCCGCGCATAACGCACCTCCGAGGCACCCGACGGTTTCCGCAGATCAGCCCAAGATTACCACGGCTGTACCGCTAGGATGCCGCCTGAGTGGCTCGGAGTTATCCCCCCGGCTCATGCGGCTCCTGCTTAAGTCTTGTCTACGGTCGCTTCGGGTACTACTATTAACTCTTCGAAATTCGCAAGAGCTTCCGCATGATCCGATCCCAGTCGTGCCGTCGCATATCGGCAACCCTGTTTTTTTGCTTCAGCCTGATTCCATGCTCGGCTCAAAACCAAGGCCAGGCAACGAATCTAAGAGCGCACCATGTTGCACTCGAGCGCAAGGTTTCGGCAATCTATACAAAATGGCTGACTGAGGACGTGCACTGGATTATCACCGACCAAGAGCGCACTGATTTCCAGAAGCTTCGAACTGACCGGCAGCGCGACGATTTTGTCGTCGCATTTTGGGAGAGTCGCAATCCGACTCCGGGATCCTCTGGAAACAAATTCAAGGAAGAGCACTACCGGCGGCTAGCCTACGTGAACACGAACTTCGCCGCAGGCGTCCCCGGGTGGAAGACGGACCGCGGAAGGTTCTACATCACGTATGGCCCGCCGAGCCGCGTGGAGCACCATCTGCGCGCGGCCGAATCTGATAGACCTCTACCGCTGAGCGACAATGATGCCCGCCGTTTTGACCGCGAGGTTTGGCACTGGGACTACGTAGAGGGTATTGGTGAGGATGTCACATTGAAGTTTGTCGACATCTGCGGATGCGGCGAATATCACCTGCCGGTTGAACCGAATGATCTGCCGAGATATACGCCGAAGTAAGAAAAGACTCGTGGGCTCTGGCTTCGCCGCCCTTATTTGTAAATCAGATACTTTTCTCGCACCTTCACAAACTTTTGGAGATCGTCCTGCCAATCCTCGGCGATTCTGCGGGGATCCTGTCCCGCCACTAACGCGTCATACACACTTTGATTCATTAGCAACTCGCTGATGCGCTCGATCTTGAAATCTGCCGAGTACAACTTTCTGAGGGCGGCCGCCAGTTCGATCCCTAACTCCGGCGCGTCAAAGCCGTTGCGATCAGTAACGACGAAGCTTACCCCTTCGCATTTCTGTCCCGCGTAGTTGCTCGAGGATGGAGTAAACGTCACGGGCACGAACCGAATCCCGGCAATCCCGCGCGCGTTCAAATACGCCGCCAGTTCCTTGCTCTTCATCCACGGCGCGGCCAACACTTCAAACGGCGTATCAGTCCCGCGCCCGACCGAAACGTTTGTGCCCTCAATGATTGCCACTCCCGGATACAGAGCGGCCTCGGTCACGCTGCGCAGGTTCGGCGAAGGATTCACCCAC
>CAZILJ010000469.1:0-2066 GCA_964539915.1 uncultured Acidobacteriaceae bacterium
CCCTGCTTCTTGAGCCTGGCGACTTTCTCGCGCGCCTCGATTAGCACATCGCGAAACAGCGTTAGGTCGGCTTTCCCCCCGACTGCGCCATGGCCTGGAATCACGACCGTAGTTGCGCTTGCCGTCGCAAGGTTCGCTTCCGCTGCACGAATCTGACCATCGATGCTGCCTCCAGTCGAGTAGTCGACAAAAGGATACTCGCGATTCCAGAACGTGTCTCCGGTGTGCAGAACATCAGCCTCGGTAAAGTGTACTGAGATGTCCGAATCGGTATGAGCTGGGGCGTAGTGCTTGAGGGCGAGGGTCGAACCGTTGAAGTGAACAGTGTACTCGTCCTGAAAAACAGTTGTGGGGATGGCTCCGGCGGGTGCGGCCGGAAATGTGTAAACCCAGCCTTCCACGCGCGTGTCCACCGAAAGACGTTTGCGGGTATTCTCGTGAGCCAAAATGCTTGCGCCCGCCTGATGCAACCAATCGTTGCCGCCGGTGTGATCGAAGTGCCAGTGCGTGTTGATGAGTTGCTTGACGGGATCCGCATTGATGCTGGCGAGAGCCGCCGTAACGTTCGGCCGTGAGGTGACGACTTCGGCATCGACGAGAAGCTTTCCCTCCTGACCAGTAAGAACGGCGATGTTTCCGCCGGGGCCAAGCAGGACGCTGATATTGCGCCGAAGCACCTGCACTGTGACCTTGGCTGTGGCGGATTCCTTAAGAGCGATTTCAACCAGGCCTTTCTGCGCAAAGAGTCGGGGTGGAGTGAGACACACCGCCGCAACCGCGACCCCACTCGAAATCAAAAACTGACGCCGCGAAACTTCGTTGGCTACCCGGATGCTCATAATTGGCTCCTGTTCCGTGCTTCTGCACTTCCACTGGAGTGTGGTCCGCGCCCCCGCGAAGAGTATAACTGTGGCAGCTAACACGATGGAAACGAAAACAGGGAGATGCGGAATACCGAGATAAGACTATACGTTCGCGCCCAAGGCAAGCAGTCGCCAACCGCTACCCTCATTGACCACGGCGAGTTGTCCGCAAAGTCGTTGGGCCCGTCGCTGGCCGCGTTGTTGCAGACTTCTTCCCGCGGGCCATCTTGTGGCGAGGCGGCCGATTCCATCCGGCAGGAACTGACCGCCTGCCGAGCAGCGGGTGAAGTTGCGATGCGCCGGCGTTTCGACCGTGCGAAATCAGAAGGTGACCTACCGGCCAATGTGAACCCTGCTGATCTTGCTCGCTACATCGCGACGGTCCTCTACGGAATGGCAGTTCAGGGAGCGAGCGGCGCAAGCCGAAGTAAATTACAGCCCTAGTCGAGATGGCGCTGCGAACGTTGCCGATGTGAGGCAGCCCGTGGTCCACTTTTGTCGGAAGCGACACCCACTGACGCTTGTGACCTGCAGACGACCCTTTCGCGGCATAATGGTTCGCATGGATGAGGCGATCCGCACTCGACTGCCTGTATTGCCGGAGGCGGCCCGGCCGGTATGATGTTGGCCCTACTTCTCGCCCGCATGGGCGAGGAGGACAATACCACCAACGGCCGTAACTACTAGGATGGTATGGAAAGCTCCCCACCGATCGGGGAACTGCTGTCAATTGGCCGATAGCGTGCGACCGTCCACGTCACGATCTATTTGGCGATAGGATCCTCAACAGACGCGGCGACAAGGACGGCTGCTGCCCACAAGTCGGTGACACGGCGAGTCTAGAATTTTAATGGATTAAAGTTAGTTTCTTTGTCGAAGTAATCTACATTTTCGATTCTCTTGAGCCACAACGATGCTTTGAGCGTTACCGGCAGCAACAGAACCTCCAGACTGACTTTTGTAAGGCTTGCGACGACAATGCTTTTTGTTAGTAGGCGTGTCGGTATCATCCCCCACAGACCGAAGATGTAGAAGACGGCGGTGTTCACCATTTGTCCGCATAGTGTCGAAATCACGAAACGTGCCGCCATATAACGCCCGCTAGTCCACACCTTCATTTTTGCCAAGACATAGTTGTTGGCGATGTCCCCAGCAAACATCGCAACGGTGCCAAACAAGACCAAGCGAGGCGCCGCGGATAGC
>CAZILJ010000470.1:0-2826 GCA_964539915.1 uncultured Acidobacteriaceae bacterium
CCGCCCTGACCATGTGCGCTGATCCGGCGCCGCAAGTAGCGCATCGACCTCTTGTCGGCTTAGGAACGGCACCAATGCACGCGTGAACCGCTTGGCCGGGATGGCCAGCACGCGTTGGATCTGCGCCGCATTCTCAGGTGCCTCGAAGGCAACGTAGCGGAAGAACGAGTGGATGGCGGTGAGACGAAGGTTCCGAGTTCTCGCCGTCACGTTCCGAACCTTCTCCAGTTCATCGAGGAAATCCACCACCAAGGACGCGTCGATATCCTCGAGCGCCAACGTCGATGGCGCCCTGCGCAACCGTTTCTGTGCAAACTGCAGCAGCAGCCGAAACGTGTCTCGGTAGGAAGCAATCGTGTGGGTACTCGCCTGACGCTGCTGCATGAGCCGCTGTGTGAAGAAGCGTTCCAACAGGGTGGGGAAAGTCGGCTGGCCCGTCATGATGACTCTCCCCAGCGCCGCTCCAGCCGCGCCATCGCCTGAGTCATCAGTTCCGGCCAGTTGCTGAGATACCAGTAGGTGCCGGCCACGCATACGTGCCCGAGATAGGTCGACAGCATCGGCAGCTGTCGCGCCGGGTCCTCGCCCGACTCGTACCAGCGGGTGAGCACTTGAACCGCAAAGCGGTGCCGGAAGTCGTGCAGCCGGGGGCCGTTGCGCGCGCCGGGCGCCCGCAGGCCCGTTTGCCGCGACAGCGCGTAGAAAGCTCGATGAACGCGACCGATGTCGAGCCGCGTGCCACGATTGGAAACGAACACGTAGTCCGAGCGGCGCGCGCCGAGAAACTGTTTGCGCCGCTGAAGGTAGTGGACCAGCACGGTGCGTGTGGATGGATGGAGGGGCACGAGGCGGGATCGACCGAACTTGGCAGCCCGGATCGTGAGCACGCCTTGCTCGAGATCGACATCATCGAGCTTCAGATCGAGCGCTTCGGAGATGCGCAGACCCGTGACGCTGAGCAAACCCAGAAGGCAATGAAAGACCCAGGGCCGCAACGGCGTCGACGGCCATGCGGTCGGCAGTTGCAGCGCCGCCTCCAACAAGCCCAGCACTTCCTGCTCGGTGTACAGGTAGGGCCGGGCTCGGGTCGATCGATACGGCAAGAGCTCCGGCGACGGAACCTCGGTGAGCGGATCGGTGGCGCTACGGTAGCGAGCAAAGCCGCGTGCGAAGCAAAGTCGCCGCGCCCGCTCGGCGGGCTGCACCGTCTTCGCCTGTTGCACCCACTCCAGAGCGAGCCGTGTCGTGATGTGCAGCGCCTGATGCTGCTCCATGAACGCGACGAACCGCGGCAGCACAAGACCGGCGTCATGCATCTTGAAGCCCAGACCTCGACGCAGTGCGAGGTACTCTTGCAAGGCCTCGCGTAGGGTGTTCATCGCACACCTCCTGGCCACGGCAGGGCCAGGGAACGCAGTGCACTGATATCCACGCGAGCGTAGATCGAGGTGGTCTGTGGGCTTTGATGGCGCAGGACTTCGCCGATCTCGTTCAACGAGGCGCCCCCTTGCAACATGCGCACTGCCAAGGCGTGCCGAAACTGATGTGAACCGCGGTGCGGTGCGTCGACCTGGGCGCGCTGCAGCACGTGGCGCACGATTGTGCCGATGGCATCTGAGCCTGGCATCAGTCCGCGGATCGGCGCCATCGACCGCAAGAACAAATGCCGGTCCTTACTCGTGGGCCGTCCCTGCTGCAGATAGGCGGCGATGGCTGCGCCCACATCGGCGGGCATCGGCAAGAGTTGCTCACGCCCACTCTTGCTGCGCACGCGCAGGTGGCCGCCGTCCCAGTCGCAGTCTTGGAGTTGCAGCGCGATGATCTCGTGAGCGCGAAGCCCCAGACGAGCCAGGAGCAGCAGCACGGCGCGATCGCGCAGGCCGACCCCCGTACTGAGGTCACAACTGTCGATCGCACGCTGAGCATGCTCGGGTGATATCGCCTTGGGCAATGCCGGCGTGGTGGCCCAGGCGGCCACGATCGGCACCGCGGCAGCAAGCGCGGTGGCCACTTCACCGCGATACTGCGCGTAGCGCAGGAACGAGCGCATGGCGTTCACGACACACTTGAGTGCCGGCGGTTGCAGACATTGGGTCTGGCGTTGCACGAACGCAATCGCATCGCCGGTGCGCAGGGCACGTAGATCGACCACACCGCGGCCGAAACGCTCGCGAAGAAACCGCCCGGCGACCGTTCTGTAGCGCTCGATCGTTGCGGTCGCCAGCCCCTGCTCATCCTGAAGATGTTGCCCATAGCGGGCCGCCAGATCGTCAGCCGCTGTGGTCTCGACACGGGCCGCCGGGCATACACCGTGACCGCGCAAGAACTGCAGCAGTTGCGTCACCTCGTACCACTCACGACGTCGGGTCTCGGTGCGGATGCGTTGGTGTCGACGCCGACTGCGGTGCTGGTACCGCTCGATGTGCACTTCGCCGAGATCAGCTAACACCACACGGCGCTTCGCGAGCCAACGGTCGAACGCCAGTGCGTGCCGTACTTTGATGTAAATGACGCTCACAGTGTACTGCTGGTCGATCAACGATGTGACAAACGGTCCAAGATGGCTTGCGAGCGGACCAGCGGCGCGGTCGACGAGCGCCGCGGCGCTCTCGTACGTTCGTTCCATGACGTTCTCCTTGCGGGGGGAAGTGCCCGGCAAGGAGGATCGCTATGTCCGGCGCGTTGAGCGCCAACGCGCGGCAGATCAGCTCAACTGACCACGACGGGACATAGTCCGACGCGGGAGATAGTCCAGTCTATTGCCCGCGGGCAATAGACTGGACTATCTCCCGCGTCGGACTATGTCCCGTCGTGGTCAGTTGAGCT
>CAZILJ010000471.1:0-1620 GCA_964539915.1 uncultured Acidobacteriaceae bacterium
CTGCCCAGTTCCACCGGCAGACGTTCTTCGAGCGCGGTTGCCAGTCGATGCGCCTCCCCGACCGCCGTCGCTTGAGGGAACAGCAAGTGCACTTCAATGAGATTCCGGTATCCCGTGGTGCGGCAGCGCACGCCATGATAATGCACTCCAAGTTCGTGGCAGATTGCGTCGAGCTTCTCGCGGATCTGTTGATCGGTTTCCGGGTCTGAGTAGTCGAGAAGACCCACGGCCGAGCGCCATGCCAGGCGTCCGCCAGACCACAAAATATTGACTGCAACCGCAATCGCGATCAGCGGATCAAATGGTTTCCATCCTGTGATCAGCACGAGTCCAAGTCCTGCGACCACGGCAAAGCTGGTGATGCAATCGGTAAGCACGTGCTTGCCGTCCGCTTCAAGAATCAGCGAGTGAGTGCGCTTTCCGACACGCAGCAGATACCAACCTAACCAGCCGTTGAGTGTGCCGGCCGCCAGTAACAGCAAGGTGCCGGCTCCGAGGTGTTCCAACTGGAGACCCGCTATCCATTTCGCAATCGCCTCCACAAGAATCCAGAGGGCGGCGACGACAATCATGGCGCCTTCAAATCCGGCGGAGAAGAACGTGATGCGCTCGTAGCCGTACGGGAACGTCGGGCCAGCAGGCTTCGTGCTGAGCCGCAGGCTGAATGCGGCAAAAGCCACCGCGATCACGTGCACGACCGATTCAGCAAAGTCGGACAATATCGCCGCCGACCCAGTCATGAAATAGGCAGCAGTCTTGCCGACCAACATCAGCACTCCAACTGCTAACGACATCCGCATAGCAAACCGCGCCGCGCGCAATTCCTCCTGGTCGCGGGGGGCGGGCGCGTGCGGCAATTTGACTGAGAGAGTGTCTGACATACAGGGAGTTGTGTGTAGGATGATCGTCCCATGAAAGGGAGGCGGCAGAATGTGATCGAAATCACATGGTAGAAACGATACTTGAAGGCGCATCCATCGCATCGCCAATCGTGTTGCCAAGGGGCCAACCGCGGGCCGTCTGCTTTAACTCGGGCGCGGCAGCTTGATGCCTTCGGCGACAACCACGAACGTGAAGCGGCTCCCATGCTTTTCACGGTGGGCAATGAAATCACACACGTTCTTCATGGTGAACGCAATTTTGGGAATGAGAATGATGTGCGCGCCGCCCGCGTGGCTCTGGCTAGCGCGATCCAACCGCAGTCACGGCCCACGACTTCCACGACCTGACGCGGTGACGCGACGACGGGGTGGTGTGGATCTTGTCGATGGCGTCCGGACCGTGTGTAGGGCCGTGTCAAACCCGAACGTGAAGTCGGTCACCGACAAATCATTGCCGATCGTCCTGGGCACGCGAACAATTTTCATTCCCTTCTGGAACAGTTCGTGGCCAATCTTCTGCAAGCCGTCAGCGCCAATGGCGATGATGGCGTCGATACCCAGCTTCTTGCAGTTGGCAAGGATATCGTCAGAGATATCGCGCTCAACTTCCCGGCCGTTCTCTTCCGACTTGTATTTGAAGGGATTGCCTCGGTTCGTAGTGCCTAGAATCGTTCCGCCGCGCGGCAGAATTCGGCTCACTCGATCGAGCGTGAGCTCCAACGATTTCTCCGGCCAGATG
>CAZILJ010000472.1:0-5705 GCA_964539915.1 uncultured Acidobacteriaceae bacterium
CGCGGGGCCGCCGCCGTCCGTCGTACCCGACTCTTGCAACGACCCGCTGCTTGAAACCCCTGCGCCTGCGGAGCCGGTAGCGGCCGATCGCGATCTTCCGCCATTTCCGCGATCGACGCGCGATGGCTACGCCCTTCGATCCGCCGATTTGTCTCACCTCCCGGCATCACTTGAGGTGATCGGAGAAATCAAAGCCGGCGAGAGGCTCGAGAGAATCCCGCACCACATTGCCAGCGGACAAGCGGCGTCGATCATGACCGGAGCCCCGGTCCCCGCTGGTGCGGACGCGGTGGTAATGGTCGAGTACACCTCGCAGCACGGCAAACAGGTCGAGATCAGTCGCAGCGTCGCGCAGGGAGAAAATATTGTCCCCCGCGGTGCCGAGGCCCGGCAGGGCGCCGTTTTGCTTGCCCGGGGTGTCCGGCTGAATGAGGCGGACATCGCGCTGGCCGCGTCCGTGGGCAAATCACGGCTGCAAGTTTACCGACGTCTGCGGGTTGCAGTCTTAACTACGGGGGATGAGATTGTGGATGTGGACGCCACTCCGGGACCGACGCAGATTCGCAACTCCAACAGCTATTCGCTCCGAGCCCAGATTCAGCGGGCAGGTGGTGAGGCGGTGCTGCTACCCGTCGCTCCCGACGAGTTCGAAGGACTCCGCCGCCTGATCGAAGCAGGCCTGAAGGCCGATCTGCTCCTTATGACCGGGGGAGTCTCCATGGGCCGCTACGACCTGGTTGAGCAAGTGCTTTCCGAATTGCATGCCGAATTCTTCTTCACCGGAGCAAGGATTCAACCCGGCCGTCCGGTGGTGTTCGGCAAATGTGGCGCGGGCTCCCCCGCCGGCGAACCGCGGGCAACCTACTTCTTCGGCCTCCCAGGAAATCCTGTATCGACCATGGTGACCTTCGAACTCTTCGCACGCCCCGTACTTGCAGCCTTAGAGGGGGAGTCTCCACGCAGCCTGATGTTTCTCCATGCACCTTTGAAAAAAGAAATCCGCATCAAGACCGGCCTCAAGCGCTTTCTCCCCGCCCTCCTTTCGGGCGAATTTGAACGCTCTGAGGTCGAGTTGGTCGCCTGGCAAGGATCCGGCGACATCGCCGCCACCGCACGCGCCAACTGCTACATCGTCATCCCGGAGGATCGTGATCGTATTGCCGCAGGCGAATGGGTTGCCGTGATGATGCGCTGATTGGCAACCCCTCGGCTGGCACGTGCCTAGCGACTCCTCTCACCATGTAAGATAGAGCTATTGCATGGCGGCGAAACTGTCCCATTACGATCGCGCGGGCCGGGTCCGGATGGTCGACGTCTCCGGAAAATCAGCGACCCGGCGTGAGGCCGAAGCCAGCGCCTTCGTCGCTATCAGTCCCACGGTTCTCGCAGCGCTTCCGCAAAATCCTAAAGGCGATCCGCTCGAAGTGGCCCGCATCGCCGGGATCATGGCCGCGAAACGCACCTCCGAGTTGATCCCGTTGTGCCACCCGCTTCCGCTCGCAGTCGTTGATGTCGATCTGCGCCTGTGCGAGAATGGCGTCGCTGTCACCTCTAAAGTGGCGACCACTGCGGAAACCGGTGTCGAAATGGAAGCGTTGGTCGCTGTAACTATCGCTGCCCTGACGCTGTATGACATGACCAAAGCCATGGACAAGAGTATTGAGATTCGCGAGATCGTATTGGAACGGAAGAGTGGGGGGAACAGTGGAGAGTATCGGCGGGCGAAGTAACGAATTCAAATTTCATGGCGAATAACGTCAAGCTGCTGGTGGTCGACGACAATCCGATGGTGCTGGCGATGCTGCAGCAGGCGTTGACCCCGCTGGCACTGGTCACGACCGCAACGGACGCGGCAGACGCGCTCCTGAAAGCCGTAGACGATGTTCCGGATTTGTTGGTGTGCGACTACAAAATGCCCGGAATGGATGGACGGCAACTGGTCGAGAAGCTGCGGAGCCGTCCGGCGACCGCTAATTTTTCCACGGTGCTGATGGCGAGCAAGGTGGACATCGCGGAGCGCCTTTCCCCGCAGGATGCCGCTGACGATTATCTGGAGAAGCCGTTTTTTCTCAAGGACGCAACCCGGCGCATCAAGCGCACGATTGATCGCATCGCGCTCGAGAAGATGGCGAAGACTGCGCCCAAGGACGGCGTGGTACGCGGCAGTTTGTCGCAGATGAACGTGATCGATCTCATGCAGTCACTCGAGATGGGACGCAAGAGCTGCCAGCTTTCGCTGAGCAATGAAGGCGACAAGTGCGAGGTGTTTTTTGCGGAAGGCCAGGTGAAGCACGCAACCTACGGTTCTCTGGTGGGTGACGAGGCCGTCTTCAAAGTGCTCCGCTGGACCGGCGGAAATTTCCAGCTCGACTTCGAAGGCAAGACCGACAAAGAGACTACGCAACTGAACACCCAGGGATTGTTGATGGAAGGTTTGCGGCTGCTGGACGAATCGGCGCGTGATAGCGGCACGGAACCGGAGCCCGCCGCAGCGGAGGCAGCGCCGCCGCCGGCGCCTGCGGCAACTGTGGCTCCTCCTAAACCGACGCCGAGTAGGCCTCCGAGCACGGCTGGCCGAGGACGAACGGAAGAAGAGGAAGATGTCCTGCTGGACGGCTGAAGCGTGATGACTGAACTGCCCGGACTGACGGCTGCGGTCGTGACGGTCAGCGATTCCTGCTCTCGCGGGGAACGTGAGGACCTGTCGGGGCCGGCTGTAACTCAACTTCTGCAAACGCTGCACTTCTCGGTTGCCGTTCGCAAAGTTGTTCCCGATGACTCCATTCAAATTCAGAATCTGCTGATTCAACTCGCGCGGGAGGTGCAGTTTGTCGTCACGACCGGCGGAACTGGGATTGCTGCGCGCGACGTGACGCCGGAAGCGACGGTCGCGGTCTGTGACCGGCTTCTGAACGGAGTCGCAGAACACATGCGGAGTCAGGGGAGTAGGAAGGCTCCCTTCGCCGTGTTGAGCCGCGGCGTGTGCGGTGTCCGCGGCCGCGCCCTGATTTTGAATTTGCCGGGAAGCCCCGCGGGGGCGGTGGAGTCGCTGGAGGCTGTGGCTGGTTTGATTCCACATGCGATTGATCTGCTGAGCGGGAAGACGGAACACGGAACATAGATAACGCAGCTCCCGCGACCGACACCGCTAGGTCAGCGATTGCCTGCGGTCGCATTTCCTGGACCAACAATTGCCCGGCCGGGGAAGACTTCGGGAACCAGTTTGCCTTCCTCGATCACGGCCGTTCCTCCGACCAGGAGATAATGCACCCCCACACTGGGCTCCATGGGTTTTTGAAACGTGGAACGATCGCTGATGGTTTGAGGATCAAAGACCACGACGTCGGCGTCGGCGCCTTCCTTTAGGCGTCCCTTCAGCCGTGCGGCGGGCGTGGAGCGCTCCAGCATTTGCGCGGGCATGAGCGTCATTTTTCGCAGCGCTTCCATCAAGGTCAGAGTCTTCTGCTCGCGCACATATTGGGCGAGAACGCGTGAGTACGTCCCGGCGTTACGCGGATGTCCTTCGGCGCCGTCGCTCGCGATCATGATCAGCGCGTTGGGAATGATGGCGTCGACAGTTTCCTGCGTGTTGGCGAAAACCAGCACCCATTGTTGCGTGCTGGCATTGTGTAGCTCTTCGAAACGCTCTTTGGTCAGGTGCTCACCGGTATCGGGAAGCACGAGATCGCCGTAGTCGATGCCGAGTTTTTCACGCCATCCGGGGTTGAAGAGCGCGGAATTGATCGCCGTCATGCCGGCGATGTACGGATACGCTTCGGTCGTGATGTCGAGGCCGCGAGCGCGGGCTCCTTCGATCAGCGAAATGCATTCGAGAGAATCGCGCAGGCAGGTGCTGTTGATGTGTACGATGTGCAGTGGAGCACCCGTGATCGCCGAAGCCCCGATGACTTCCTCGACGGATTCGATAGCAGAGCCAGGCTCGATGCGGCCTGCGCTTCGCATGTGGGTATACACCGGCAACTTGCGCTCAGCCGCAACCCGGAACATGTCGATGACTTCCAGGCGAGTGGCGCCGGGAGTGTACTGAATCCCCATGCCGATGCCGAGTGCGCCGGCGTCGAGTTGGTCGCGCAGGCGTTGCTGCACGCGCGCGATCTGCTCAGGTGTGGCAGGCTGGTCGGTGGCCGGTCCGCTTTTCGGCAGGATCGTTCCTTCGGGCAGCGGCGCTCCGAAAATTAAAGCGCGCGCGGCTACGTGGCTGGCGGTGGTGCCGTAGTGGATGATCGAGTGACCCTGCTTGGAATTGAGAAACTCGGCGACATCGGGTGCGCCGATTTCCATTTCAAGCGCGGTCGTCACGCCGTCGAAAGCCTTGACGCGCTGGCTGGCAAGATCCTGTCCGTGCTGGTGCAGGTCGATGAAGCCTGGCGCGACTACGAGGCTCGCCGCGTGGATGACGCGGTGTCCGCTGAGCGGGGCGGTGGAGATCCGCGCGATTTTGCCGTTGCGAATGCCCACGTTCCGAACGGCGTCCTGGCCAGTTTCGGGGTCCATGACTCGGCCGCCTTCGATCACGACATCATATTGTTGCGCGATGACAAAGGGGATTGCGAGCAGGAGAAAGGCGGCAGAGAAAACCAGCTTGCGCATAAGTGCTCCGAAGTCAGCGATCATATCAGGGCCGTTCTCTCGACGGCGTCTTCGGTCCCAGCCGCGACAGGAAAGGTCGCGGCCCAGGCGGCCGAGACGGCTGGCTACGAAATCGGACTCGATCACGTACACTAGCTGCTTCCTTTGAAAACCATTGGACACATCCTGGCGCGCTATACGGCGTGGATCCTGGGGCTGATGAAGGTGCTCGGGATTTGGGGACCGTTTGTGATTGCGTTTGCTGACAGCGCGTTGCTGGGAATGCCGGTGGATTTTATCGTCGCGACGTACGTGTATCAGGATCGCCGGCGGCTTCTGGTGTACATCGTGATGGCGTCGCTGGGGTCGGCATTGGGCAGCATTCCGCTGTACATCATCGGGTATTTTGGCGGGGAGAAGGTTCTGCGCAAGCGGATTTCCGAAGAACGTTTCCTCAAAATTCATCGTTCGTTTGAGGAGCATGAATTCTGGGCGCTGATGTTTCCGGGGATGCTGCCACCGCCGATGCCATTCAAGATCTTGGTTCTGGGCGCGGCAGTGTTCGAGATGCGCTTCCGCGATTTCCTGGTGGCAATTTTCCTGGGAAGATTTGTCCGATTTCTCGTGCTGTCGGTGCTGGTGCTCTGGTTCGGCCCGCAGATCGTGGGACTGTTCGGCGGCGTCTTCAAGCGCCATTGGATAATGGTTTTGAGCGTAATGGTTGTCGGAATTTGCTTGTGGCTGACGCGGCGGCTTTGGCAACCGGCGGGCAAAGCCGAGGAGTAATGAATGAGCAACCAGTCTGACTGGGGTTCTTTTGATCACCGCAGCTTTCCAGCCGACGCTCTTCGAAATCCATCCTCCTGCCTGCTTAGACAACTTGCGCGCTCGATTGCGATTCTAAGAGACTAGGGTTAGGGCGGTTTGCCTTCCGGGGCTGCCGGCTTGGGTGGAGGAAACTGAAATGACGAAGTCCACCTTGGTAAGAACTGTTCTTGCAGGAATCGCTTCTTTATCCCTGGTTTGCCTGTCCGCGCCCGCGTTTGCGCAACACGGTGGTGGTCACGGTGGCGGAGCAAGCGGCGGTGGCTTCCGCGGCGGTGGCAGTGTTCACG
>CAZILJ010000473.1:0-2720 GCA_964539915.1 uncultured Acidobacteriaceae bacterium
ATCTTCTGCGCGCTCTCGGAAACCACGCCCCTGGTTGCCCAGGAGGCTATGGAAGCAGCCAAGCGAGCAGGCACCGTGGTCTCCTACGACTTGAATTATCGTCCGTCTCTCTGGAAATCGATTGGCGGAAAGGCGAAGGCACAAGAAGTGAACCGACGGCTCGCGCCGTTGGTCGACGTCATGCTAGGCAATGAAGAGGATTTCACGGCGGCGCTGGGCTTCTCCGTCTGTGGCCTGGATGAACAGCACTCCAAACTGGAAGCCTCGGGGTTCAAGAAAATGATCGAAACAGTCGTGAAAGAATATCCCACGCTAGCGGTGATCGCCACGACACTTCGACATGCCAAGACGGCCACCCTGAATGACTGGGGAGCTTTGTGCTATGGCGATGGCAGCTTTCATGAAGCGCCGGTTCGTGAGAACCTGGAAATTTACGACCGCGTCGGCGGGGGCGATTCCTTCGCTTCAGGACTGATTTATGGATTTCTGTCAGAGAAGGATCTGCAATGGTCGGTCGAATGCGGCGCCGCTCATGGTGCACTGGCGATGACCACGCCCGGTGACACGACGATGGCGACGCTCGCGGAAGTTTTGCAAGCCATGAAATCGCGAACCGCTCGCATCGAGCGTTAAAAGAGTGCACGTGCCAAGCCGGTGAACGAAGATTTCGAGCTGAAGCGGGGAACATGATCTGCGAACGTCCGGTCGCGGAGCGGCCGCAGGTGAAAGCCCGGCAAGGAAGTGCCGGGTAACGGTATTAAGCACCCGCGAGTCCCGCAGGGACGGTGACCAGATCTCACCAAACCATATGAATATTGATGACGTAATACGCAGAATCGGAGAAATTGGAATTGTTCCCGTCGTCCGCGCGGCATCGGTCGAAGAAGCAACTCGCGCCGTGCAAGCAATCTGCGCAGGCGGCATTTCCGTTGTCGAGATCACGATGACCGTTCCCAACGCCGTGTCGGTCATCCGCGAAGTCGTGCAGCAGTATGGCGACAAAGCTTTGATAGGAGCGGGCACGGTTACCACCGCCGAGCAAGCCGAGTCGTGCATTCGCGCCGGTGCCGAGTTCCTGGTGAGCCCGGGATTGTCGCTGCCCATGCTTGCGGTGGCGAGGGCCGCCGAGAAATTGGCGATCCCCGGAGCCTTGACTCCAACGGAGTTAATGAATGCTCACGAACATGGCGCGCGCCTGGTCAAGATCTTTCCGTGCGGGAATGTCGGGGGGCCCAAGTACTTGCGGTCTCTGAAAGCGCCTTTTCCAAACGCATCTCTGATTCCAACCGGAGGCGTGAACGCCACCAATGCCGCTGATTTCATCACTGCCGGAGCCTTCGCCCTCGGTGTGGGGGCGGATTTGGTGGATGCGGCAGCCCTGCGGGAAGGCAATCTTGAAAAAATATCGTCGGCTGCGCGGGAATTGGTGCAACTCGTCGCCTCCGCCCGCGCCACACTTCGGCAAAAAAAGAACGGCTAGCGTTTCTGAACGCTACTGTAGTGTCCCCGAAATAACTGGACATATTACTTTATTCTTCACCGGTGTCGCCCACTCTTTCCTTTGCGCTCCGCTCGCGCCTTGACCCAAGACACATAGTTCTTGGGGACATCGAGCTCCTTGAGCTCAGTCCACGCGGCGATGGCCTCTGCACGCGTCGCCCTCTTATCGGCTCCGAGGAACTCCGCTACGAAGTTGATGTAGCGACCGTGAGGGATCCTCTCGAATCGCTGCATCTTGTTCAGGACAATGTACTGCCGGACGAGATCGCCGTAGGTGGGGTGCTCGTCGCTCGTGAGCTGTTGTTCTCGCCAGCGGTTCAGGCGATACCAGACCCCGGACTTCTCACGAACCTGCGGCGCCAACCTACCGGCCTGTTCGACGATGAAGTCCTTGGTTTCACGATTGCTCGTGTAGTTCTCAATCCGGAGCTTCAGGTTGAGGCCGCGTTCAACGTCCTTTACGCCCGTCTTGCGCAGTGAACGCTCCGTGGGCAACCGAGCCTTGCCCGTGCGTAGGAACGCCACGATGGCCTTTTCGAGTTCGTCTTTTCGCAGCTTCTCCGCCGCTGGGATACCGATGCGCTGGGCGAAGTTCTTCAATTGGTCGACATACCAATAGCCGTTCTCGAACTCGCGCAGCGTCATCGTCGGAAGCAGGGCGTTGGCCATGCTGCGACAGCTTACCTCTTTCGACGACGACGTGCGAGGGGCATTGGCTCTCCGCGGCTCTCCCCACACCAGCCACGTGCAGCCTCCTTGTCCACGGCGGCTCGGTCGACGGCTGCGCGAAGTCAAAGACCGGGGCGCTCAGCGTGAAGACGAAGTTTGACGGTGGCGGAAGCTGAGAGGAGCAGGGCTCAGCTTCACAATGCTCTCAAGAATCAATCCGGCAGCGGCCAGCATGATATCTGCCTGTCGAACGAACTTCGGGGACGTCGATGGGATCGGTAAAATCCCTCACCAGGACAATATTCTTGCCAATCGATTGCGAAGCGCAACTCCTTGATGGCAAGGACAAGAGAGTACCGCGGTCGAACCATGGGGTGTTTAAGTTTAAACGTGTTCACCGCTGGCCTCAGATGTCCGGAAGCGAACCGGCAACCATCGGGTTTGCCAGGTTTATGAGACCGTTCTAATGTGATTGAGCTTACGCGTAAGCAACTGCAAGGTCGGAGAAACGCAATGCAGGCTCCGGCGTGCGACCTATCGCGCGAGACGAT
>CAZILJ010000474.1:0-2106 GCA_964539915.1 uncultured Acidobacteriaceae bacterium
CGCGATGCCGCCGGACTGATCGTCTTTGACGACGAAGTGCGCGAATACATCCGCCCAGCCACCAGGACAGGCCAGCTTGCGCGGCTTTTCGCGGGACTCGAACGGGCCGAGCCTCGAGCCTTGACCGATTTTGGCAAGCCCATGAAGCACCTACAGAATTTCTTGCGCCGGCGCGGAATCGTGATCGTCATCTCGGATTTCTATGAGCAGCCGGAAACCATTGTGCGCACCGTTGCACCCTTGCGCTTCCACGGCAACGAAGTGGTCCTGCTTCATATTCTCGATCCACAGGAGATTCGTCCTGTGCTGCGCGGGTCCGCGATTCTCGTTGATCTGGAAACCGACAAGAGGATCGAAGTGGTCCCCGAATATGCGAGGACCGCTTATCGCGCCAAGATCGATGCCCATATGGAGGAGCTTCGCTCGCGCGCCCGATCGGCGGGGATGGATTATCAGTTGCTCGTCACCGATCAACCCCTCGATCGGGCGCTGCGCGAGTATCTTTCGCTGCGGCAGGCAGAGAACTGATGGGCTTTCTTGCACCATGGTTTCTGCTTGGGCTTGCAGCTCTCGGCGTACCGGTCTTTGTCCATCTTCTGCGCCGCCACAAAACCACGCCGCGTCCGGTGAGTTCGCTGATGTTTTTTGAGCGTGGCACGCAGAGCTCGACGCGGCACCGTCGGCTCAGCTATCTGCTGCTGTTTGCCTTGCGATCTGCGTTGGTACTTCTGGTGGTGCTTGCCTTCGCGAATCCGTTCGTACGCCGGGCCGCGGCCGATGCCAACGGGCGTCTGCTTCTGATCGTTCTGGATAACTCCTTCAGCATGCGTGCCGGCACACGGTTTTCCGATGCAAAGCAGCAAGCCTTGGCGCTCCTGGCGGCCAAGCCGCCTGCGCAAAAAGCGCAGATCATGTCTCTCGGCGGCCAGTTGGAAGTGCGCACACAGCCGATCACCGACGACACACAACTGCGCGTGGCGCTGGAGAGCATCCAGCCGGGCGATGGCCACGCGAGCTTCGGCGAATTGGGCCGCGCCATGCGTACTCTCGCGCAAACCGTTCATGGCCCCATCGATCTTCATCTGTTCAGCGACATGCAGCACACCGCCATGCCGGCCAACTTTGCGGACATGGTTCTGTCGGACAATGTGACATTACGGTTGCAACCCGTTGCCAACAGGCCTGTTCCGCCGAACTGGACCGTCGAGAGCGTGGATGCTCCGACGGCACTGTCGGATCCGAAAGATCCAAAGCGTTCTCGGGTGCAAGCAGTGATCGCGGGCTTCAACACTCCTGCCGAGACAAAATCGGTTTCGCTGGTGGTGAATGGCAAGACCATTTCGACTCGCAAAGTGCTCGTGCCCTCTGCTGGTCGCGTCCCGGTTGAGTTTGTGCCCCTCGATGTTGGGTATGGCCTCAACCGGTGCGAAGTCCGCATCGAGGGCGGCGACGCATTCCCGACCGATGACGCAAGCGTTTTTGCCGTGCGCCGGTCCGACCCCGATCGAGTTCTGTTGGTTCACGCCCTCGGCGATACGCGTTCGCCGGTCTACTTTGGGTCGGCATTGTCCGCGGCGGCGCAAGGCTCTTTTGTCATGCAATCCGTAGCCGCGGAGCAGGCGACGGATCTCGATCCCTCCAAATATGGCTTTGTGGTGCTCTCCGATGCCGTCACGCTTCCCTCGATTTTCGAACACACGCTTGCGCAATACGTCGCAAAAGGCGGCAGCGTGCTGATCACCTTGGGCACGTCGGCAGCACGAGGTACGCATATCCCGCTATGGGGGGGCGAGGTAAAGGATACACATGACTACGCGCGCACAGGCAGCCCGGTGTCAGTCGGTCAACTAGACTTCAGCTATCCCGCGCTCGAACAGGTCCAACCGGGGCCTGATAACGGTGGTTGGGGAGTCGTGAAAGTATTTTATGCGGCGGTATTGGACGCGGACCAGGCGCGCGTCGCGGCTCGCCTTACAGACGGCACACCGCTGCTTCTCGACAAACCATTGGGCGAAGGCCACCTCTTACTCTTCGCTTCGGGACTTGAAAATCTCACCAACGATTTGCCTCTTCATCCCGTCTTTGTGGCCTTCGTGGACCACGCGG
>CAZILJ010000475.1:0-9923 GCA_964539915.1 uncultured Acidobacteriaceae bacterium
GGCGGCAATGCCATCGATTCCGCCGTCGCCACAGGTTTCGCGCTGGCTGTCGTGCATCCCCCGGCGGGCAATATTGGTGGCGGCGGCTTCATGCTCATTCGGATGGAGGATGGCAAGTCGCACTTTCTCGATTACCGGGAAATGGCGCCCGCGGCGGCGACCCGCGACATGTATCTGGACGCGCAGGGCAACGTGATCCCCGGCGCCAGCGAAATTGGCTACAAGGCGATTGGCGTGCCTGGCTCGGTCGCTGGAATGGTTTATGCCGAGAAAAAATACGGCAAGCTCACCCTGAAGCAAGTCATTGCTCCGGCAATTCGTCTGGCGCGTGAGGGATACGCGCTGACTTGGGAGGAAGCCTCCGATCTGCACGATCGACATCTGGCCGAGTTCCCCGAATCGCGGCGGGTGTTTCAACGCAACGGCGACTACTACAACCCGGGTGAGGTTTTCCGCCAGCCCGACCTCGCCCGCACCCTCGAGCGGATTGCCGAGACGCCCGACGACTTCTATCACGGCGCTCTCGCACGCGAACTGGCCGCAGCCATGCAAAAAGGCGGAGGCCTGATCACTGCTGAGGATCTCGCGCACTATGAAGTGAAAGAGCGCGAACCCGTGCATGGGACCTACCGCGGCTATGAAGTGATCAGCTCGCCGCCGCCGTCGTCGGGTGGGACCGTCCTAATTGAAGCCCTGAATATTCTGGAAGGGTACGACCTCGGCAAGATGGGCGATCGCTCGGCGCAGTCGATGCACTACACCATCGAGGCGTTCCGGCGCGCCTTCTTTGATCGTGCCGAGTTTATGGGGGATCCGGACTTCGCGAAGATACCCGTGGCCCAGCTGATCGATAAAAAATATGCGGCGGCATGGGAGGAAACGATTGATCCTGCGCACGCCACTCTGAGCCAGGATTTGAAGCGGCCCGCGGTGTTCAGCGAACTGGAACAGTATGCCGCCGTACATCCGCCGGCGATGGCGCCGCACGAGGGCAACCACACCACGCACTATTCCGTCATGGATGCGGACGGTAACGCGGTCGCCGTGACCACGACCATCAACGACTGGTTCGGATCACGGGTCACGGCCGACGGTCTGGGGTTTCTGCTCAATGACGAGATGGACGATTTCTCCTCCAAGCCCGGCGTGCCGAACGGGGACGGCCTGATTCAGAGCAGTGTCAATGCGATTGGGCCAGGGAAGCGGCCCCTTTCCTCCATGACTCCGACGATTGTGGTGCGCGACGGCAAGACCGTAATGGTGCTGGGCTCGCCGGGAAGTTCCAAGATCATCACCACTGTGGCCAATGTTCTAATGGGGGTTGTGGACTACGGGATGAACATTCAGGAAGCGGTGAATGCGCCCCGCTTTCACAACCAATGGCTTCCCGACGTGGTGAACGTAGAACGATGGTTTTCGCCGGACACTCTGAACCTGCTGCAACACATGGGGTACAGCGTTGAGATCGGGCTTCATTACGGGACGAACGTTTCCCCCTACTGGAGTGACGCGGAATGCATTGCGGTCGATGCCAAGACCGGCGACCGGTTGGGTGCTGCCGATGCGAGAGATGGCGGAAAGGCAGTCGGGTACTGAATGAACAGCGCCGCTGTCTCGCCGGCCTGAAGCTGCAGCTTTTGAGTTCGTGAATCAACGGCCACATTCTTGTAAGGGACGAGCATGCAGAGAGCGGTTTCCACCTATCTGTTCGTAAAAGAGCGGTTGCATCCCGGCATTCTCGACGGACTGTCTCGCAGCGGGGTGCAGGCGGTCGAGATTTTTGCCGCGCGCCAGCATATCGACTATGCCAACCGCAAGGCTCACGTCAAAGAGATTGCCGACTGGTTTCGCGGCAGCGGCATTCCACTCAACTCGGTCCACTCGCCGCTCTACTCCGACTATGAATGGGGCCGTGCCGGCGCGCCGCCGGTCAACCTGGCATCGGTCGACCGGGCCGCGCGCATCGAGGCCATGGACGAGATCAAGCGCGCCCTTGAAATTGCCGAACAGATTCCATTCCGGTTCCTGGTGCAGCATCTGGGAACGCCGAATGAAAGTTTCAGTGATAAGAAGTTCGAGGCGGCCATGACTTCCATCGAACACCTGCGGGCATTTGCCAAGCCGCTGGGTGTACGGATCTTGCTCGAAAACATCCCCAACGAGCTTTCAACACCCGATCGTCTGGTGGAAATGATCCGGGGCGCTCACTTCGACGATGTTGGCGTCTGTTTCGACTTCGGTCATGCGCACATCATGAGCTCGGTGCGCGAAGATTTTGAAATTTTGCGCAACTACATTCGCTCCACTCACGTTCACGACAATGCGAAAGACAAAGACTCGCATCTGTGGCCTGGGCAGGGAACCATTGACTGGAAAGAAGCCATGGAGCTTCTGCGCTCCGCTCCGCAAACTCCTCCCATGCTGCTGGAACTTGGGGAAGACGAGAAAGTGAACTCGCTGGAAAAGCTGGCAGAAACGTTCGACAAGCTTGAAACGGCGTGAATCGTTTTCACCCTTACGATCGCAGAGAACGCCGAGAAAAACAGGTCAAACAAGTTCTGAAGACCGGATGATTTTTGAAGCAATTGCTTTTCTCCGCGCTCTCGGCGTGCTCGACGGCAAAGAGACTTAATAACTTATGTCCTCACCGATTACCACGATTTCAGAAATCGGCAAACACGAAGGCCAGTCCGTCACCATCCGCGGCTGGCTCTACAACCTTCGCGAAAGCGGCAAGCTCTTGTTCCCGCAATTCCGCGATGGCTCCGGCATCATTCAAGGCGTGGTGCCGAAGAACGCTGTTCCGCCGGATGTTTTCGACGCGATTAAAACTCTGACCCAAGAATCCAGCGTGATTGTCGAGGGCAAGGTGCGCGCCGACAAGCGGGCGCACGGCGGCTACGAGCTGGATGTGGCCAACGTGCAAGTCGTACAACGCGTGCCCGAGTCGTCACCCTACCCGATTACGCCCAAGGAACACGGCACCGACTTCCTCATGGAGCATCGGCATCTCTGGGTGCGTTCCCAGCGCCAGGCGGCCATTCTGCGCGTGCGAGCCGAAATCATCAAGGCGGCACGCGACTTCTTCGACGAACGCGGATTCACGCTGACCGATCCCCCCATCATTACTCCGGCGGCCTGCGAAGGCACCAGCACTCTGTTTCCCGTCAACTACTTCGACGAGCAGGCTTTTCTCACGCAATCCGGCCAGCTGTATGTGGAAGCGACCGCCATGGCGCTGGGCAAAGTGTATTCATTCGGCCCGACGTTTCGGGCGGAGAAATCGAAAACGCGCCGTCACCTTACCGAGTTCTGGATGGTCGAACCCGAAGTTGCCTATGCTGAACTCGACGACGTGATGGAACTCGCCGAAGGTTTGATCTCGTTCATCGTGAAGCGCTGCGTCGAGAAGCGGCGCGTCGACTTGCAGACCATCGGACGCGACATTTCCAAACTCGAAAAAATTGAAGCACCCTTCCCGCGCATCAGTTATGACGATGCGGTGAAGAATCTGCAGGAAGGTCACGCCAAGGGCGCGTTGGAATCAAAGTTCGAGTGGGGCGGCGACCTGGGCTCGCCCGACGAGACCTACCTTTCGGCGCAGTTCGACAAGCCGGTGATGGTGCATCGCTACCCAGCGAAGGTAAAGGCGTTCTACATGGAGCCTGATCCACAGCGGCCGGAGTTGGCTTTGTGTGTCGATGTGCTCGCGCCCGAAGGCTACGGCGAAATCATTGGAGGCTCGCAGCGCATGGCATCGTACGAACTGCTGCTGCAGCGCATCCACGAGCACCATTTGCCGGAAGAAGCTTTCAAGTGGTATCTCGACCTGCGCAAGTTCGGCAGCGTCCCCCACGGCGGCTTCGGCATGGGCATCGAGCGCGCCGTGGCTTGGATCTGCGGCCTCGAACACGTGCGCGAAACCATTCCGTTCCCCCGGATGCTGTACCGGCTGTATCCGTAGCTTTTATCGCCGATTGACAGCGCAAACCTATGATGACTACGGCTTCCACTTCTGCCAACATCTCTCCCCGAAAAATTCGCGTCATCGGTGTCCCCCTCGATCTTGGCCAGTCGCGCCGTGGCGTCGACATGGGCCCATCGGCGGTCCGCGTGGCCGGACTTGAGGCTCGCCTTGAGGCCCTGGGACACGAGGTGGAAGACGGCGGCAACGTTTCCGTCGCGATTCCTGAACAGAAGAAGGAAGGCGACACTCACGCGAAGTATCTGAAGGAGATCACTGCAACCTGCACCAAGCATGCGGAGTTGGTGGTCAAGACACTCGAGGCCGGAAAAGTTCCTCTCGCCCTCGGCGGAGATCATTCCATGGCGGCAGGAACCGTCTCAGGCGTGGCCGAGTTTTACCGCCGACAGAACCAGCACATCGGCTTGATTTGGATCGACGCCCATACCGACATCAATACGCCCGAGTCTTCTCCGAGCGGCAACGTGCATGGCATGCCCTTGGCCGCGTTGCTCGGCCTCTGGCCTTCGGACCTCGGCAACATCTTCAACTTCTCTCCCAAAGTGAAACCGCAGAATTGCGTCCTGGTCGGCGTGCGTGACATTGATGCTGTCGAAAAGGAGAACGTCGTACGCGCCGGCATCGGTGTCTTCACCATGCGCGACATTGACGAGCGCGGCATGCGCACGGTGATGGAAGAAGCCCTTCGCATGGCGGCACGCGGTACTGCCGGCTATCACATCTCGCTCGACATGGACTGGGTTGACCCGGAAGACGCGCCGGGCGTAGGCACTCCCGTCCGTGGCGGCGCCACTTACCGCGAAGCTCACCTTGCCATGGAGATCATTGCCGATCATGGCCGCATGCTCAGCTTTGAGATCGTCGAGGTCAACCCGGTCATTGACGAGCACAATCGCACCGCCGATCTGGCGGTAGAACTGGCCCTTTCAGCGTTTGGAAAGAAAATCCTGTAACCGGCGATTCGTCCCCCAAAACCTGCGCTAGCGCGCCTCCTGGCTCGAAGTCAGGACGCCCCATTTTCGCGTTATCAGCAATGCGCCGGAGAAAGAGGCTCAACGCGCTGCCCTGAAGTTTGAGCGCATGCGTTCCGTCTCCAGAGTTTTTCCCGACCGCAACATCGATACCGCGGAGTTCGGACTGGGCAACGCCTTTTTCGGCGGCAAAGACATTCCGAAGGATGAGAGTAAGGGTGCAGTGCTGCTGGAACGAGCCGCGCGCGACGGCTTGCCGGAAGCGCAGTTTCAGATGGCCGAGCGAGCCTACGGCACCGGCAGTGATCCGGAAACCTACGTTGCCGCCTATGTCTGGTATGCGCTGGCGCAGCGCAGCGGCTATGACCCGAGCCGGGGAAAGGCGGAGGTTGTCGCCGCCGAAATGACTCCCGAACAATTGTCGGAAGCACAGAAGGAACTCGAAAAGTTTGCCGCACCGCCGCCGAGGTGACTGGCTGCATGCGCTGGAAGCGTCAACCAGGATTCCCACAGATCGGTACCATCCCTGCGATTGACGCGGAACTCACGCTGCGTCCACACTGGAAGGTCATGGAAAAACTTCGGGTCGGCATCCTTTTCGGCGGGCGCAGCGGAGAGCACGAGGTTTCGCTCCTCTCGGCCGCGTCAGTTCTCAATGCAATTGATAAAGAAAAATATGACGTCGTCCCCATCGGCATCACCAAGGACGGCCGCTGGCTGACCGCCGAGCACGCCGAGCACCTGCTCCAGGGCAAACTCATGCTCGAGCCTCGGAACCTTCGCGCCGGCGACCCCGAAACTACTCCTTCGGCAGCGGTGCTGGCGCGGGGCGAATCCGTCGTCGTGCCGCCGGAACCGGTGCACCGGCAGAGTGGCCTGGTGCCGTTTCAAACCGATGCTGCGATGATGCGCCGTGCAAGCGATCGCGCCATCAATGTGGATGTGATTTTCCCCGTTCTTCACGGCACTTTTGGCGAGGACGGGACGATTCAGGGTCTACTCGAACTGGCCGACATTCCCTACGTCGGAGCTGGCGTCCTCGGCTCGGCCGCAGGCATGGACAAAGACATCATGAAGTCTTTGTTCATCGCCGCCGGGATACCGATTGTGAAGCATGTTACCCTCCTGCGCAGCATGTGGGAGAAAGAGCCGAAGAAGGTAGCGAAACTCGTCGGCAAGCTGAAGTATCCAGTGTTCGTGAAGCCCGCGAATCTGGGATCGTCGGTGGGCATCAGCAAGGCGCACAATCGCAAAGAACTCGGCCCGGCCATTGAGGAAGCCGCGAAGTTCGACCGCAAAATTGTCATCGAGCAGGGTGTGGGCGGCGCGAAAGAAAAAGCCCGCGAGATCGAATGCTCGGTGCTGGGCAATGACGAACCGGCGGCCTCGGTTCCGGGGGAGATCGTTCCTGGCAAGGAGTTCTACGATTACACCGCGAAGTACGTCGAGGAAGGCTCGCAACTAATCATTCCCGCCAAGCTCAGCAAGTCAGAGACGAAAAAAGTTCAGGACTTGGCGATCGCCGCATTCAAGGCTGTGGACTGTTCAGGCCTCGCGCGCGTGGATTTTCTGATGGATCCAAAGACGCGCAAGATTTATTTGAACGAAATCAACACCATGCCTGGTTTCACCGCCATCAGCATGTATCCGAAGCTGTGGGCGGCGTCTGGATTGGCCTACGCTGACTTGATCGACCGCCTCATTCAGCTGGGCATCGAGCGCCACGAAGACAAGAAGAAGAATCAGTACACCGTGTGAATTCAACAACGCGCCTTGTGGATGAGAGCAGCCGCTGCTAAGCGCACTTGGAACTGCCCGCTTCCGATCTCTTCCGTTGGATGCACGAAGTCACAAGCAAGTCTGGGCTCGACGCTTGATGTCTTCGGCAAGTTTGTAGGTTTGTATTTTGGGTCGACCGCGAGTTACTCCGGAACAGTCGGCATTGCCGGGGAGATCTTCGAAGACGATCATCTTTCCGGTTTTTTGCGGAGCAGCTACTTCTGGCCCGCTTCGCACGCAAAGTTTGCCGCGTCATGAGTGTCGCCCCTGCCTTTGTATTTCGCAAACTGAGGATACGGACACAGCGGCCTCGTCATCGTGGCATGCTGCGTGTCCTGGGCGGCGTACTTCGAGGCAATGATCGTCGACGGTGCCGCGCCCTTCTCTACCCATTGCTCGAGGGCGGCATCCACGCTGTGCTGCGGATCCTCGAACGTTAGCTTGCCGACTTGCCCGAAAGAGTCTGCGCCGGGACCGTCGTCGCAGTGCTGCATTCCCGGCACCATGTAAAGACGCACGAACGAGTCTGCGTTGCGCTCTCCCATTTTTGCGATCACGCTCTGGTAATAGTTCAGCGTGTTGAGCGCGGTAATCGCCGGATCATCCCATCCGTGGTACAGAATCAGCTTGCCGCCTCGCGCCTGGAAAGCTCTTAAGTCGGCGTCGGTTGCATTGAGCGATTTCGCAGTTTTCTCTTCCGCCGACTTCAGCCCAGTCTCGAGCGTAAATGTCTTGTAGTCCCAATCTGATTTTTCGTACACCATGTTGGAAAAGTACCCGAGCCCAAAGAACGCCATTAGGCTTTTGACTGGAGCCGGACCCGTAATCCAGATTCCCCAACCACCCGGCCCATCTTCCGCGCCCGGCAAAAATCCGGGGAAAACATCACGCCCGTGTGAATCATGTGGCCCCGCGTAGATCTTTTTCAACGCCTCCGCCTGCGGCGGAGTCAGGCATTGGGCTGTGTCGTCGCCCGCCTTGCACTCAATCGTCGACGGATCGAAATGACACCGCCTGGGATCATTCACGATTCCGTCCTCTACGCCGTCGAGTTGGTCGCATGCGGCATTCACGGCGGCAGCGATACTCGGGATTTTCGCCGGCGGAATGAAACTCGCCGGGTCGAGCGTCAGCGCCTGCGTGTCCCACGCCGCTGTGGAGAGCAGTCGAGTCCAGTAGTTGGCCGGAGCGCCAGCCAGAATGCCGTCATAGTCTGCGGGATAGCGCTGCGCCTCCATCAAGGCTTCGCGCCCGCCGTCGGAACATCCAGCAAAGTAAGAGCGCCGCGGAGCCTTGGCATAGAACGCCTGAATCACGGCCTTGGCGACGAGCGTCATCTCGTGGATTCCCCGGTGACCGAAGTCCACTACTTTTTCCGGATGCCCCAGCGCCCATGTCGCATCCACCGGCGACCCCGTGTGGCCGGTGTCTGTGGCGGTCGCCGCGTATCCCTTGCTCAACGCTACGCCGAGCTGCATGTCGTCGATCAGCCCAGCGAATCCGCCGTTGCCAATGCCTTGCAGCTTGCCATTCCAACCGGAGACCGGCAACCAGACTTCGAGTTTGATATCGGAATCCGCCGTCGGCTTCGCCTCTGCAACTACGCGGCAAAATGCCGGCAGACTCTTATAGAAAGAAGGCAGGTCGATTCCACTGGACGGTGCTGGAGAACCAACGAACGTTCCGGCCGCCACGGTTTGTGCAAGGGTAATGGTGGCGCCAGAGAGTTTTGCTGGCATCAGCTTTTCGCACGGCTCCTGTGGGAGAGCCGCTGCGCTCGACAAGAGCACAAAGAAGCCGAAGAGCAGATGCATCTTTTTCATGAAGAAGAGACCTTGTGCCCGCCGTGCCCTCTGTGGTTAAGGATTTGCCTTGGCCATGAACGCCGCCTGATCCGCCTTCATCTTCTTCAGCCCTTCGATCGGCAGATATACCATGTGCCCCGATTCATAAGTCGCGAACGAAACATTCTCCCGATATTTCGACGGCAGGTTAAGGTGGTCCACGGTGTAATTGGCGGCAAAATAAGGCGTGGCCAAATCGTAATAACCCTCCATTACCAGAATCTTCAGATAAGGATTCTTCACGATAGCCTGCCGCATAGCCGAAGCGGTGTCGGGAAAGCCTTGAATCGCCGATCCCCAATCCCACTTGTCGAAGCCGACATCCTGCGCCCGCACGTAGTAAGGCGTGTCCGTCTTGTACCCCAATTCGGTTCGAATGTAGTTATTGAAAACCGAGGTAAACGGCGGCTGCGTGGCCGAACCGGTCGGATCGTACATCGGTGTATCGAGCAACCCATTGGGATCAGGGCCGGTGTACCGCGCGTCAAGCCGTCCCACGCGTAGTTTCTGATCGATCAGCAGATAGTGGGTGAACTTCCGCACGTTGATGCGCAGGTTGGCCTCGTCGATCACTTCCCTGCTCAGACCCGTGAAATGCGCCAGTTGATCGATCACCTTCTGCCGCTCCTGCGGCGTGAGCGCGTCTCCCTTGGCCAGTGCCTGTGCGTATTCGGTGAACGCCCATTGCTCTGATTCCTGCCGCGCGCGGTTCATGTCCTGCGCGAAATCCGGAGCCAGCTTGTGGTGATAGCCCGCGATCATGGTGAACGATGGAACCAGAAAAATGTAAGGCTGATCGTTGGTGTTGTTCTCTTCGAGGGTTTCGAAGTTCAGCACCGTCGATAGCAGAGTGATGCCGTTAAAGGAAATGCCGCGGTCCGCCAGGTATCCGGCGATGCCGGCCGAGCGCGTCGTTCCGTAGCTTTCCCCAAACAGGTATAGTGGCGAGGACCAGCGCTCGTTGCGGGTAATGTAGAGCCGAATGAATTCACTGAACGCTTCGATGTCGCCTTTGACTCCCCAGAATTTCTTGAACAACTCGGCGTCCGCGGCGCGGCTGAAGCCGGTGCCAATCGCGTCAATCAGCACCAGGTCACTTTTGTCGAGCAGCGTGTAGGGATTGTCTTCCATCCGGTAGGGCGCGGGAGGCATGAAGCCGTCCGGTTGCAGAACGACCTTGCGCGGACCCAGGGCGCCCATGTGCAGCCAGATCGACGCCGAACCCGGCCCGCCGTTGAAGGCGAATGTGAGCGGACGCTTGCTTGCGTCCAGCCCGTCCAGCGTGTAGGCGACGTAAAACATTTCCGCTTCGACTTTTCCGTCGCCGCGCTTGATGGGCAGCCG
>CAZILJ010000476.1:0-1600 GCA_964539915.1 uncultured Acidobacteriaceae bacterium
GGAACCTGATCCTGCCTCGCTCAGGGCATAGGCTCCCACCGTCTCGGTGGCCATCTTGGGAAGGTGGCGCTGCTTCTGATCTTCGCTGCCCCAGCGCAAGAGGGCGTTGTTGACGAGCGTGTTCTGCACGTCGACGATGACGCCGGAGGAGGCGTCCACGCGCGACAGTTCTTCGACGGCCAGGATCGCTTCGAAGAACTTGGCTCCGCCGCCGCCGTACTGCTCGGGAATCTCGATGCCCATCAGGCCGAGCTGGAAGAAATCGTGGATAAGGTCTTTTTCGAAGACACCCTTCTCGTCCATTTCTTTCACCAGGGGACGGACCTTTTCGTCCGCGAACTGGCGGATGTTGTCGCGGAAAAGAATTTCATCTTCGGTGAGGGTGGTCAGCGGGGCGGGAGTCGCGGCTTGCAGCGTAGTTTCGGGCATGAATACACCTTCAAATCCTGAGTTGGCAAACCGGTAATTTTAGCACTGTCGGAGCCGAGCGTTCTGTGGAAGCGTTGGGGCTAGCGGGGACGGGAATGAACCAGCTTCAGCGGGTCCGCCTGCAGGATGCGTTTGATCTGGCTGCGGGCATGCACAGACCAGGGGCCAGCGGTGTCAAGCTTGGTGTAAGCCTGCCAATGTCTGAGGGCCTTGCGAGGTTCGCGGATCTTTTCGTAAGCCAGTGCCAGATTATAGTGGGCATCGGCGTAAGTAGGCGCGAGCTGCAAGGCGGTCTTGTAGGTAAGAATGGCTTCTTGAACCCGGCCGGTCTCATCGAGGACGTTGCCGAGATCGAAATAAGCGAGCGAGTAGCGCGGGTCTGATTCAATGGCCTTGCGGTAGTGCTTTTCGGCCAAAACAAAATCCTGGCGATTGTAGTACAGCGTGCCCAGGTTAATGTGCGCAGCCGCGTGCGAGGGTTGGATTTCGAGCACTTGGTGATAGGCGGAAATCGCATCGGCCTGGGTATTGGGATCTTCTTCGAGCGCAATGCCTCGCGCAAACCAGACCGCAACTTCGTTCTCACGCGGGCTGGGGTCGGATTTTGGCACCGGTGTGCTGGTCAGGACGTTTTCACGCTCGGAAAAATCCATTAAGAACTGTCCCGCGATCGGCTCCAGCAATCTGCCCTGATGGCGGAAGGCCACGCGGTGTTTCGCAGTGGACCAGGTGCCGGCCTCGAGCAGGGGTTTCTCCACGCCCGAAGCCTGTTTGCGCATGGCATCGAGCGACTCGCGAATGACCGCGGGACGGACGCTCATCGCGCACAGGTCCCGCACCTTCTTGACTTCCAGGAGATCGGAAAAAGAGTAGGCTTCGGCAGGCGTTACCAGACCAACCCGCTCCCAGTTGAGCAACTGGCGCGGCGTAACGTGAAGAATTCTGAGTAAGTCAGCTCGACTATACACGGGAATACACAACTACGGTGCAAACACTATCGCGGATATTATCCGCAACTTGAGGGTATAAACGCAACTGCCAATGCTGTGAAAAGCTGTGGAGAACCTGATTGATTTACATGCAACGAAAATGGTGCAATGCCATTTGCCGCGCCTGATCTGCTCATCGACCCATACTCAGGGAGGTGCGGAACCCCTCGTGAGACCTAAGC
>CAZILJ010000477.1:0-5032 GCA_964539915.1 uncultured Acidobacteriaceae bacterium
CAGCAACGCTTTCTTCGGATTGATGACCACGTCCGCGTTCGCACCTGCGAGCGGACGCGTGAGTCGTACCGCTTCCCGTAAACGCCGCTTCATCCGGTTACGCTGCACTGCACCCCCGAGTGCCCGGCCCACAGTAAATCCAATGCGAGCTCCCGAGAGCTTTTCACCCTTGGCGGCGGCAGCCCGGGCTCTGAGAGCTTCTTGCTCCTGCCGCTGCCAGTAAAACACGGTCATCGATGCCGAAAAATGGCGCCGCCCCAGTTTGTACACGCGTTCGAAATCGGCGTGACGCAACAACCGCGCGCTGCGGGGAAACGTACCGTTGCCGGCTCGCGGCTCGACATCGCGTTTCGATTCTCCAGGCACACTGGCGGTCACGGTGATTCTAGATTCCAGATCGCTATTTCCACATGACTGGCACAACAGCGGGTGCGCGGCCTTTACCTCTGCGCCGGGACTATTCGCGGAAACCTGGTTTCACCGAGACCCGTTTGCGCCCCTTGGCGCGCCGGCGGGAAATAACTTTCTTGCCGCCCTGGGTCTTCATGCGCTTGCGAAATCCGTGTGTCTTTGATCGCTTGCGCCGGTTGGGTTGGAATGTACGCTTGGGCATGAAAAGTAGCTGCTCCTAACTGCTTCGACGGTGTTATGGCAAACCGTAAGTATAAATCACCCAACGCATTCCCGCCAAACGTTCGCCACCTCGTTGCTCGTTCGCCTCTCGCGTTACATGTCCGCTCGCGGCGCTGCAATCAGAAGTCGCTGGCTCCGTCGAACTTCGCGGCATGCGCGAAATCACACTGCACCGTGAGCGCGACAGTTACTATCGCGCTACTTGACAGCACTATCCAATGGGGCTCAGATGAATCCTTCACGGAAAAATTCCAGCCGAACTTTTCCACATAACAAAAAAATTTGTGCTACTATGCCGGACTGATCCTGCTTCTAAGTTCTTTTTGTTTTTAGCAGCCGCGCACCCCTATTGAGGCGCGTTCCGCCGTAAAATAAATGTTTCCGGCTACTTCGTAAAACAGCAGTTTTGAACAGGCGTTCTCTAACCAGCCGCCGGGACGCCTTGGTGAAAATTTCATATATGTCAGTTCCCAGCACAACTCTCTCCCCGAACCCGTGGGCGCGCATCCTCGATGCGCTGGAAAAGAAAATCAACCGGCACTCCTACGATACCTGGCTCAAGCCCACCCGCTACAGCCACTCGAGCGGGGGCATTCTGTTCGTTCGGGTTCCGACCGTTGAATTTCGTCACGCCGGCGACAAATACGCGGACCTCATCCAGGAAGCCATCGACAATCTGGGCCTCGGTTTCAACGACGTGAAGTTTGTCACTCCCGATGACGACCCAGCTGCAACCCCGGTCCGTCATGACGGAGGCCTTACCGCGGTTGCTGCGAGCTCATCTCCTTCCCAGTCGCGCTTCGATTGGGATGGCGCCGCCCAGCTAAATCCCCGTTATACATTTGATGCATTTGTCATCGGAAGCGGCAACCAGTTCGCCCACGCGGCCTGCCAGGCCGTGGCCGAGCGACCTTCGAAAGCGTATAACCCCTTATTCCTCTATGGCGGCGTTGGCATGGGCAAGACTCACCTGATGCAAGCCATCGGACACGAGATCAAGCGTCGCCAACCGCAGACTGCCATCTCCTACGTGTCCAGCGAGAAGTTCACCAACGACATGATCAACTCGCTGCGCTACGACAAGATGACCAGCTTCCGCGACCGGTTCCGCACCGTCGACGTCCTGCTCATTGACGACATCCAGTTCCTCACCGGCAAGGAACGCACTCAGGAAGAGTTCTTCCACACTTTCAATGCCCTACATGAGTCCATGAAGCAGATCGTCATCGCCAGCGACCGCTCGCCCAAGGAACTGGCGGAGATCGAGGATCGCTTGCGCAGCCGTTTCGAGTGGGGACTGATTGCGGATATCCAGCCGCCCGACCTCGAGACCAAGGTCGCCATCCTGCAGAAGAAAGCAGAGCAGGAAAAAGTCACCTTACCCACCGATGTTGCTCTTTATGTCGCTTCCAACATCCGCTCGAACGTGCGCGAACTCGAAGGCGCTCTGATCCGCCTGGTAGCCCATTCGTCTTTGATTGGTGCCGAAATCACGCTGCCCTATGCGCAACAGGTGCTTAAGAATTTCATCGACTCCCAAGCCCGCAAGGTGACGATCGAGTCGATTCAGAAAATGGTCGCCGAGCAGTTCGGCCTGCGCCTGGTCGAGATCAAGGCCAAGAACAATTCCCGCGCCATCGTTTATCCGCGCCAGGTAGCCATGTACCTGGCCAAGCACATGACCGAGGCTTCGCTGCCGGAAATCGGACGTCAGTTCGGCGGCAAGCATCACACCACCGTGCTGCACTCGGTCGAGAAGATCGAAGAACTGCGCAAGACCGACAAAGATTTGAACAGGCTGATCAACAAACTGACCGAGCAATTAGGCGGATGATTGGCGTGCGCAATTGAGTTTTCCACTCACCAGGGCAGTCTTCCTTCGCGGTGGCTGTGAATGCGGTGTGGAAGTTGTGTAAGGCAGGACAGAAATCGGGAGTACGGCCAAGTTACGCTGGCGTCTCCGCAAAGTTCGGGACCGATTTCTAACATTAAGGGTAGGCCGGAAACCCGGTGACAACAGGCGAGTTGCCCCGGTTTTCCACTTCTCCGCAGCCCCTACTGTTACTGCTGGTTTTATAGGTTTTGCATTTGATATAAGGATAGTAATAAAAGTAGTACGGCAAGCAGCAGGTATCGGGGGAACGGACTATGCCGGTCGAAGCCGCCGTTGCAGTGGGTACGATGACGATGGAGATCACGGTCAGCCAGGTCGAGTTGCTGCGGGAATTGACAGCCACGCAGGGTGTGGTCGAGCGCAAGACCACAATTCCAATTCTTTCCAATTATTTATTCGAGGCTGCCGGCGACCGCTTGTCTCTTACTGCCACCGACCTCGATCTCAGCCTGCGCACTTCGTGTAATGCCAAGGTAAAAAAAGAAGGCTCCTGCACGATCCCGGCCCGCAAACTTCACGACTACGTGAAGCTGTTGCCCGCCGCCGACATCACCATAAAGCTGCTGGAAAATCACTGGGTCAGCATTCGCTGCGGCCGTTCCAACACGAAGATGGTCGGTATGGCCAAGTCGAACTTCCCCAGCCTTCCCGCGTTTCCTACTGCCGGCGTAGTTACGATTCCAGCCCAGGTTCTGCGCGGCCTGATCGCGCGCACAGGATTTGCCATTTCCAATGAAGAGTCGCGCTACACGCTGAACGGTGCCCTGATGCTGCTGAAGCCCGAGTCGATCACCATGGTTGCCACCGATGGACACCGTCTGGCTCACTGTGAACGCGCCGGCGAAAAGTTCGAAGGCGTTTCCGGCGAACTGAAGACTCTCGTCCCGAAAAAAGCGATGGACGAACTGAAATCGCTGCTCGATTCCACGGATGCCGAAACCATCCAGTTTGCCAAGGACGATTCCACGCTGTACTTCCGCATCGGCGCGCGTCTGTTGACCTCACGCCAACTGACAGGACAATTCCCCAACTTCGAAGCTGTGCTCCCGAAGGACAACAGCAAGATCGTTCCGCTGAACTCCGATGAATTAAATTCCGCGATTCTCCGCGTGGCTCAGTTCGCCGACGAGCGCTCGCGCGCCGTCCGCCTGCGCTTGGAAAAGGGCGAACTTAAAATTTCCGCTTCTTCCACCGAAGCCGGCGAATCGGAAGATTCCATCGAAGCTCCTTACACCGGCGACCCGCTGACAATCGGCTTTAACGCCCAATATCTTGTCGACTTTCTCAAAGCCGCCGGGACCAGCGAAGTCCGCCTGGAACTGAAAGATCCCCAGTCCGCCGGCCAGTTCCGTCCCGCCGAAGGCGATGACTACAAGTACCGCTACATCGTCATGCCGATGCGGATCTGAAAATTTGGCTTGGGTGTCGGATTGGAGTGATGCTCCGCCTCTTTTCTTTCTATTTATCGGCGGCCTCAGCGCCCATGCGGCTTCCGTCCTGCCTTGCACGCCTGAAATTCTGGACGTCCAAGTGTTGCCGCCACTGGAGCCGAACACGGCGCAACGATCGACACATCCCTGGCGATCGAACTCCAGAATCGCAGCCAATCCGGCTGCCAGTTGCCAGGCCCCACTGTGCAGTTGCTGCCCGAGAGCGGTGCCGACCACCTTCTCTAATAGCTTTTTTAGTGACCAGGAGCTAACTCCGACAGTCCGCCAATTCGAGCAGAATCAGTCCTTGCTGGTTCCGGGCGAGTGGGCTCATGTCTTCATTGCGTGGGATTGGCGCGCTTCCGTCCTCTTTCCGGGATGTATCAATCGCGACCGCTTGACATGGACGCTCGGGCTCAACCCCATCTCCTGCTCCGACGCCGGTTGTGACGGTCGAGCATCTCTGGATGCACGTCTGCGATCGCGCTTACATATCGCACTACCGCACGGGCCCATGCGTGGGCGAGCCGATCCCGGAGGAATGCTGAAGCGCCTCAATGCCCGACCCGCCGACTTCGCTCCGTCGCCGATTGCAAAATCTCAGGGTTCGCCCCAGCCTCCAATCGATGTGAAAACGCGATCCGATCAAGAATGCTGCATGACTACGTCGAACTCTTTGTCGAGCCGCCGCGTCAAGACCAGGACTGTCCTTTCCTCGCGGCGCGCAAACGTGAACCGAGTGGCCTGATGAAGGCCTATATCAATCACTGCAAGATCATGAGCGCGGAAACAGAGCGAACCCCAACAGCTACGCGCCCAAAATCTTTGCCGAAAGACTGTTCCCACACTCGATCCATACGCGCTGCGCGGCAAATTTAAAATCACAGTAGAGCAAGACTACTAGCGAATTGCGTCTGGTAACCGGACAAGGTTCGCGTTCCGCGAGAGCCCCCTTGACCTCTTGCTGCCCCTGCCTTACATTGACCAGCAGTCAATTTCGGGGGGGGTGCAGCGCCATGTTAAGTGGATTCAAGAAATTCATCCTGCGTGGAAATGTTGTGGATATGGCCGTGGG
>CAZILJ010000478.1:0-3793 GCA_964539915.1 uncultured Acidobacteriaceae bacterium
TCACAATTGACAATCTCGCCATCAAACTTCTGCGCCAGCGCCAAAGACAGGGCCGTCTTACCGCTGGCCGTGGGACCTAGGATCACCCCCAGAAGTGGTTGCGGCGCAACGATCTCGGGGTGTTCGGAGCCCACGCTCAGCCCAGGCTCCAGTGAATGTCGTGCCCATACCGAACGAGAGTGAGGATCCGCAATACCGGTGCGATCAGCCGCAAACCCGTCGCTTCAGACGCGTCCCCGGTGTGGCGGGGATGCTTGGGATCGTCCTGGGAAGCGCTGTCGGGCACGCGGATATTGTAGCGCCGGTCTCTCCGGTCTTGCGTCTCGGGCCCTGGTTGTTAGGTCTAAGGTCTGGGGTCTGGAAGTGTTCTCGGCTTCCCGGAGATCAAAACCCCAAGACCGAAGACCCATCCCTAAACCACCAGTGCTACACTACGGCGTCGTCTATGCCTGTGCCTCAAAACAGCAAGAGAGTCGCGCGCTTTGGGGTGTTCGAGCTCGATCTCGGCGCGGGCGAACTGCGCAAGAACGGCGCGAAGCTGCGCCTTCAGGAGCAACCGTTTCAGGTGCTGGCATTGCTTTTGGAGCGGGCGGGCGATGTAGTCACGCGCGAAGAATTGCAGCAGAAACTCTGGCCCTCCGATACCTTCGTCGACTTTGACCATAGTCTGAACACCGCGATCAACAAGGTACGCGAGGCGCTTGGAGACTCCGCTTCCAGCCCACGTTATGTGGAAACGTTAGCGCGCCGAGGTTACCGCTTCATCGCTCCCGTCCAAGATCAAAGTGGCGCTCGGGAACAGATTCGGTTGGGCCTGAGCGAAAAAGGAGTGGCGAGTGCGGGAACCCCTCCGCCTACGGCGTCCTACTCGCCGGATCCGTCGGTCGAACTCCATCCCGAATTGGAAATCCCTATTCCGCGTCGAGCGTTCACGCGCGGGCTCTTCGCGCTGATCCAGGTCATGTATCTGATTTTCTACCTCACGGCCCTTTTTCGTTTGCATGATGTGCAGGCGGTTGCGGACTTATTTTTGCCTCTATGGGGCGCGACGGCCCTTGCCGGAACCGTGATGGTGACCGCTGGCGTAGGCATCCCTCTGCGCTGTTACCTGATGTCGGCGGTGGGATTCGACTACCAGCGACTCGGCGAAAAATTCCGACGAATATTCCCCTTCGTTCTAGCGTTGGACCAGCTATGGGCCGTGGCTCCGTTCCTGCTGATCCAGGAGATTGGTTTGGGCGCGGCCTTTGCGGCGAGCGCAGCTCTTCTATATTTACCGTTTTCGGAGCGCAGCCTGATTCAAATGGCCTACGTAGGTGCCCGCGCTCGTTAGGAAACGATTTTCCATGGAACGAACCTCACCGATTGTCCGTAAACACGTCTAAGGAAGCGGGTGGAGATCTGTGCCCCGCCGGAGGATCCCATGAACTTTAAGCGCTCGTCGCTTGTAGCCCTGGCTGTCTCTCTCATTGCCGTTCTGCCCGCGCGCGCCGACGAATGGTCGAAGACCTACAACCTTAACGGTAAACCCCAGCTGCGGATCGAGACCTCCGACGCAAACATCCGCATCACGACTTGGGATCAGAACACGATTGAAGCCAAGGTCATCACCGAGCACTACAAGATCGGCGAAGGCGGCATTCGGGTTGAAGAGCATCAGAATGGCGACTCGGTCGAAATTGATGTGCACTACCCTCACCATAACTTCAACCTCGAATGGGGCCAGCACAAGGTCGACATCATTGTCCAGATGCCGCACGAAGGCCGCGTCAACCTGCGAACCGGCGACGGCAAGATCGATATCGCCGGATTGAAGGGCGATATGGACCTGCACACCGGTGACGGCTCCGAAAACCTCGAATCAGTCGACGGCAAATTGCACGCCTCAACCGGAGACGGACATATCAACGCCCAAGGACGCTTCGATGAGCTCGAGCTCAAGACGGGCGATGGCCACGTGGACGTGCGCGCGGCGGGCGGGTCATCACTGGCCGCCGGCTGGCGGCTCGAAACCGGCGATGGCAGCGTATCTCTGGCAGTCCCCGGCGAACTGGCAGCCGATGTGGACCTACACACCAACGACGGCCACATTGATCTCGATATGCCGATCACCACGGAAGGCCAGATTCGGCAGAACGAAGTGCGCGGCAAGCTCAACGGTGGCGGCAGCTCTCTGACCATCCGCACCGGAGATGGATCGATTCATTTGCGGAAGAGTTAGATCGGCGCCTCTCGGTTCGGGGCAAACATTCAGACCCTAGCTTAGCTATAGCTAGACGTCAGAACCCAAGACGTCAGAACCCAAGACCGCATGCTCGGACACTGGGCTTGACGCCTGGGCTTATACTTTGGGGTCTCAGTGTTTCCACTTCCTACCAGAAGAGGGTGTCTTCATGGCAATTCTGCGCATTCGCCTGGTTGCGCTTTCAATCTCTTGTTTTCTTTCCTTAGCCAACGCCCAGCAGGCCGCTATAGAAAAGTCTGAGCCGGCACTTGATGTCACGTCGATGGATCGGAGCATCGATCCGTGCACCGACTTTTTCGCCTATTCCTGCGGTGGGTGGATCAAGAGAAACCCGATCCCTCCTGACCAATCCACGTGGGACACCTATTCGAAGATGCAGGATGAGAATCTCGCGCGTTTGCGAAACATCCTGGAAGCTGCGTCCGCGCAAGGTCCCCAGCGCAATTCGGTCGATCAGAAGATTGGGGACTACTACGCTTCCTGTACTGACGAGAAGGCAATCGACGCCAAGGGGGCTGCGCCGTTGAAGCCATCGCTGGAGCAGATTGCCAAGATTAAGACCAAGGCGGAACTCGCCGACGTAGCCGCATCCATGATCGACGATAATGTTCTTTTCCGCTTTGAATCCATTCAGGACTTTCGAGACGCCAATCAGGTGATCGCCAACGCCGATCAAGGCGGACTCGGTCTACCGGACCGCGACTATTACACCAAGGACGATGCTAAGTCCGTCGAACTGCGCAATCAGTATCTTGCGCACGTGCAGAAAATGTTCGAGCTTCTCGGAGACAAGCCCGAAACCTCCGCGGCCGAGGCGCACGCCGTAATGCGCATTGAAACCGCATTGGCCAGAGGCTCCATGACGCGAGTCGAACGACGGGATCCGAAAGCGCTGGACCACAAGATGACTAAGACGGAACTGGAAGGAGTTTCACCGGAGTTTCAATGGTCGGCGTATTTCGCTAAGGTCGGAATGCCTTCGCTGCCGTCGTTGAATGTCAGCTCGCCGAATTTCTTCAAGGCCATGAACGAAGAACTCCAAAAGGAAGGTTTGGCGGACTGGAAGATTTACTTGCGCTGGCATCTGGTTCACGCCGATGCATCCCAACTTTCCACGCCGTTCGTGAATGAAAACTTCGCTTTCTACGGGAAAACTCTGCGCGGCCAGCAGGAACTGCAGCCCCGCTGGAAACGCTGCACGCGCGCAGTGGATGAATATCTTGGCGAAGATCTGGGCCAGGCGTACGTGCAGAAATATTTCAGTCCCGAAGCGAAGCAAAAGGCGTTGAAGATCGTGAAGGAAATTCAGGCGGCGATGGAACAGGACGTGAACGGCTTGCAATGGATGTCTCCAGCGACCAAACAACAGGCGCTGGCCAAGCTGCACGGCATGGCCAACAAGATTGGATATCCCGACAAGTGGCGCGACTACAGCAAACTGGAAATTGTCCGCGGCGATGAACTTGGCAATGTGGAGCGAGCACGGAAATTTGAATTCGACCGGCAACTTGCCAAAATCGGCAAGCCCGTAGACCGCGGAGAATGGGG
>CAZILJ010000479.1:0-10482 GCA_964539915.1 uncultured Acidobacteriaceae bacterium
CAATGGCGGTGAAGGGGATCTCGAACCTTCACGCCGGCGCAGCCCTTGCTCTCGCCGGAAGCGACGCTGCCGCGGCCGCGGCCATCATGCGTTGGGACCTGGTCAATCCATGGGCGCGGTTTTACGAGTTGAACTCGACCCACCCGCTCACAGCGCTCCGCGCGACCTTGATAGGAACCTGCCCGCGGCCGGCTGCGGAGTTAGGCGCTCGACGACTTCGAAATTTCCGCCTGGTTTGCTGATCACGACGGCTTTCATGACGAACCTCTTTCTATGGTCTGCGAAAAACTAAAAGGAAAGTGTGCGGCGAGGACCTGCGACGCAGAAGGCTACTGCAATTGCTATCGCTCGACGGGTCTTGATGACGGAGGCAACAAAAATTCTGGGTGGATCGGAATCCTTTATCCGACGCGAGGGATGGCTTGCTCGATCCGCGCCAGGGTCGTCTCGCGTCCGAGCACTTCCAAGGTCTCGAACAAAGGCGGCGCGTTCTTGCGCCCGCATACGGCGACGCGGATCGGCTGGAACATCTGACCCGCCTTCACACCCAGTTCCTGAGCGGTGGCGCGCAGAGCCTGATCCAAAGGATCGTGCCGGAATTCCACACTCGCCAGCACTTCTTTCGCCCGTTTAAGGACTTTCGCCGCCAGGGCCGCGTCTCCCTTTTGGGGGATGAGTTCGGCTGGATCGTAGGGTGGCAGCTGATCGACAAAGAAAAAATCGGCTGCGGTAAGCACGTCGGACAGCAGCTTGATGCGCTCACGGATCAGAGGCGTGATGCGAAGCATTTTCTCCGACGTCAGGTTGAAGCCCGCCTCGAGCACGATCGGCAGGAGGCGATGGCTCAGATCTTCGATTGCCAAACCGCGGATATGCTCCGCGTTCAGCCAAAGCGCCTTCGGATCAAAGGTGTCTTCGGGAACAGAGCTGGCGGGTGAGGGCGCCTGCCCTACATCCGCCTCCTTGAAGTTCACCACCGCATTGGCGCGGTTGATTCCTTCCAGCGAGAACGAATCAATCAATTCCTGCCGGGTCATTTGCTCTCGATTATTTTTGGGAGACCAACCCAGCAGGCACAGAAAGTTGATGAAAGCCTCAGGCAGAAATCCTGCATCGCGATACGTCGTTACGCTCACCACCGCACCGTGGCGGCGCTTTGAAAGCTTGGTGCCGTCCGGCGCCACTAGCAGAGGAAGATGCGCGAACTGCGGTGGGGTCATGCCAGCGGCTTCGAAGATCAGCACGTGTTTGAAGGTGTTTGTCAGATGGTCCTGCCCACGAATGATGTGGCTGATGCGTAGATCAGCATCGTCGGCGCACGAAGCCAGATGATACGTCGGCATCCCGTCGGACCGTACCAGAGCGAAGTCTTCTATATCCGCGCCAGCCTTTACCTGCTCCCCATAAACCGCGTCGGTAAAACGAACTACTTGTCCACTCTCACGCGGCACACGAAAGCGTAAGGCAAAGGGCTCACCTGCCGCGGCGCGCCGATCACTTTCCTGCTGAGAAAGTTCGCGCATCCCGGGATTGAACAGCCACGTCCCCTGCGCGCCCGATTTCTGGCCGTCCCCCGTGTGCGCGGGCGTGAAATCACGGTAGGCGAGGCCCTTGTTAAAGATCGTTTCCGCCATCTGGCGGTGCAGTTCTCCGCGCTCGGATTGCTTGTACTCTTCGTCCCAACTCAGGCCAAGCCACTTCAGGCCTTCAAAAATTGAGTTGACCGATGCATCCGTATTCCTTCCCGCATCGGTATCGTCGAGCCGCAAAATCATGGTTCCGCCCTTGTTGCGGACGTATAGCCAGTTGAAAATGAAGGTCCGTGCACTTCCTACGTGAAGAAAACCGGTGGGCGACGGCGCAAAACGCACTCTGGGCCGGCCTGGCGAAGTTGAATTCGGCGATTCGGACATAGGTTGAGATCAGTCAGCCTCTGATGGTACGGGCGGATTAAAAACATCGTCAAGCGGGTGGCACATCAACCATCTTGCGTGCAACCCCTTGATTCACAAAGATATCGAAAACGGCCACTGTACTTAAATTCTATTGTGTTCGGCGACAGGGTATGAAAACATTGCCTCACTGTTTCCCCCCGAAACTGAGCCAGAGCGCTTAGCCAGAGGTGTCCTTACCGGCCCTATGAACAGTGTTGTCATCACGACGGTATTGATTCCGGGTTTTGTCTCGGTTCTGTTATTTCTCGTCTTCACATATCTCCACGAGCAAAGCCGCCAGCCGTATTTCCGCGCATGGCAACTGGCCTGGGCCGCCTATTCGCTGCATTACATCCTCGATACGTTCCCGAAATCCTCGGTGGCATTTTTTATCAGCGAACTGTTCCTCGTGGCGATGGCGCTGTGCATTTTCATTTCGACGCGCTTGATGCGCGGGCCCTATCGTTTCCTGTGGTTAGACCCTGCCGTCGGGGCGGTCGGTGTCGCACTCGCCTGCCTCACCCTGCGGGGCCACATCGTGAACGGCGTGTTTCGCCCGGACGTACAGCCAGCGATTCGCCTGGGCCTGGGGCTGGCTGCGATCCTGCTTTACTGTTCGGCGGTCTTCTACCTGAACAGCCATCGACGTAAATCGCTCGCCTTCTGGGTGCTCGCGGTTTCGTTGGCATTTTGGGCGGTGCTGATGGGCGTTGGTCAGCTGCAGAATCCCTGGACAGAAATGTTTGGCAACGCCAGCCGCTTGTTCGGTCCTGTGCCACAGATGCTGCTGGGGATTGCCATGGTGATAGTTCTGTTTGAAAACCAGCGCAATGCGGTGCAGGAAAACACCCTGGCTCTCTCGACGCTGGGTGTCGATCCGCGCAAGCTGCTTTTCGCCGACGATCTGGTACCGAGCATGCAGGCGGCTCTAGGGCGCTTGCGGAGTGCTCTGCCCATGGGGCGCGCGGCCATCTTCATCACGGAACGCTGGCGTGGTCTGTTGCCTTCCGTACAACAAGGTTTTTCGGACGGATTCCTGGATGCTCTCGAAAGAAGCGGGGCGGGAGACTACCTCTGCGAACTGGCGTACCGCCGCAGCGGGATTTTTACAGTGCAGCAGCTTCCGGAGATGCCAGAACCACTTCCGGTTGCCTCGGTTGGAACATTCGCGGAATTCAAAAGGATTCTGACGGAAGCGGATGTCCGCAATCTGACGGCAGTGAGTCTGCAGACTCACGAGCACAATTTTGGCGTCATCCTGTTCCCACACGCCGAGCGCAGGGCGTTCGGTTCGTCAGGCCCGCGGCTAATGGTTGGACTTTCCCTGCAATTGGGCCTCACCCTCGAAAACTACGTGGTCAGTCACGACGCCCATCGCCGTACAAAAGAGTACGAGTTGCTGACCGAGATCGGGAAGGCGATCAGTTCTCGTCTCGACCAGGACGAAATCCTTCGCACCATTCAGGTCGAGCTGGGCCAGATTTTTGACACCAGCAACTTTTACATCGCATTTCAGAAGGCAGACGAACTCCACTTTGAACTTGAAGTCAGGGATAATCGCGTTCTGCCCAAGCGCACTCGTGAACTTAGAAATGCTTTTAGCGAGTACGTGATTCGAACCGGCGAACCCCTGCTGATCCGCTCCGAACTGGAGGCAGCCCGAGCGGATCTTGGCATCAGCCATCTTCCGGGGCGCCCGGCGAAGTGCTTGATCGCGGTGCCGATTTTCATGGGCAATAAACCCTCCGGGGTTATGGTCGCGATGAATCCCGACCGCGAATTTGTTTTTGAGCAACGCGATCTCGACGTACTGGCAACGGCGGCGGGGCAGGTATCGGTCGCCGTGGAGAATGCTCGACTGTTTGCCGATGAGCAGCGCCGCTCCCGGCAACTCGCATTCCTGAACAACGTCTCGCGCACTGCCATATCGAGCGACGATCCGGTGCACATGCTGGGCCAGATCGTCGGAGAGATTCAGAAGAATTTCAGTTTCGATCACATTGGCGTCGGCTTGCTCGACTACGGCACCAAAGAAATCGAAATGAAGGCCGAAGCGGGAGCGACCGCTCACGTCGTAGGCAGGCGCATCCCGCTGGGGACCGGCATTCTGGGCCGCGTGGCGCGCACCGGTGAACGTGCCCTCGTACAACATGCGTTGCCCGGTAATTTGACCGGCATCCTTCCCGATTCTCGCGCCATCCTTTGCATCCCCATTACGTACGGCGAATCGCTACTCGGCATACTGAATATCGAGAGCCGCAGCGAGAACGCGTTCCTGCCTCAGGATGTTCTGATCCTCAATACTCTGGCCGACTTGCTGGCCACCGCGCTGCACAACGCTTTTGTCTTCCAGAAGCTTCAACAACAGTCCATTACCGACGGCTTGACTGGAATCAAAACACGCCGCTTCTTCTGGGAAGCCTTGTCGGCGGAATGGAAACGCGCTTCGCGTTCCGGGCGCCCGTTCTCAGTCGTGCTTATCGATCTCGACAAATTCAAAGGGGTCAACGACACGATGGGTCATTTCGAGGGGGATCTTGTGCTCGCCCGTGTGGGCCGCTTGCTTGAGCAGAAGTCCAGGCAATCGAACGTGGTTGCGCGCTACGGCGGCGATGAGTTCATCGTCCTGATGCCTGAGACAGGCGCCGAACAGGCCCAAGTACTGGCCGAGCGCCTCCGCCAGTGGCTGGCCAGCGATCCCATGCTGAGCGAGCATCGCATTACCGGCAGCTTTGGAGTTGCCAGCTTCCCGATGCACGGATTCTCGATCGAAGATATTATTCGGGTCGCCGATGCCGGCATGTATGTCTCGAAGCGATCTGGCGGAAACTCCGTATCCACGGCCCAAGAGTATGTCGAAGGCCAGGATTTCGCACGGCAGCGGCAGCAGATCTCAGCGTACATCGAAGGCTTCCTGCGGCGGGAGCAAACCGGCCCTGAGCATCTCGAAGAGTTGGCCTCAACGCTGTATAAGCTTTGCGGTGGGGAGGAAGATTGCAACGTACCGTTGTTGAAGGAAGCGATCGAATCTCTTAGCCGCGCGGCTGAGTCGCGTGAATTGCAAACTGCGGGCCATGGCGATCTGGTGGCACGCTATACGGAAGTCATTGCTCGGGCTCTCGGTCTCTCCTCTGAAGAGACGGCCGATCTGGTCTATGCGGCCCGCATTCACGACGTCGGCAAAATCTTCATCCCCGAACGCGTGCTTAACAAACCGGGCCCGATGAGCGACGATGAATTTCAACTGGTGAAAATGCACGCCCACGTGGGCGCGGAGATCGTCGGCACCATCCCGAACAGCCACATGATGCGGGAAGCCATCGAGCATCATCACCAGCGCTTCGATGGGTCAGGATACCCGGATGGCTTACGCGGCGAAGAGATTCCTCTTTGGGCCCGCATCATCGGCCTGACCGATGCCTACGCCAACATGGTCACCGAACAATCGTTCGGTTCCGCCAGGACGCCGGAACAGGCCCTCGACGAATTGTCCAACATGAGCGGCACGCGCTTCGACGGCATGCTGGTGCGGCTACTCCTGCGCGGACTGAAGTCGGAGCGCATGTCTTCCGGCTCCGGGAACTGACACCCGACTGACCCCGACTTGCAACCGTGGACAGGAAACTGGAAACTAGTCTGCTATGTCCATTCCTCTCTCGCTCTCAGGCAAAGTTGCTCTGATCTCGGGTGGTTCTCGCGGCATCGGCCGAGCTACGGTGCGAATGTTCACTGCCGCAGGCGCCAAGGTAGCGTTCAGTTATCGCAGCGCCCGTTCCCAGGCAGAGGCCATGGCCAAGGAGTGCGGCGCAGCCGTCTGCCATTCCATCGCCTCTGACTTGAAAAATCCAGAGGCTGCCCGCGCACTCGTGGCCGAGACGGTCAAACATTTTGGTCGACTCGACATTCTCGTCGCCAACCATGGAGTCTGGCCGCCGGAAGACGTTCCGATCGAGGGCATGTCGGACGAGCAATGGCGCTCCACCATGTCCATCAATCTCGACGCTGTGTTCGGCCTGGTCAAACACGCCGTGGCGCAGATGAAGGCGCAACCGCGCACCAACGCTCCGGCTGGACATATCGTGTTGATCAGTTCCACGAGCGGCCAGCGAGGAGAAGCATTTCACTGCGACTATTCCGCGAGCAAGGGCGCGCTGATCAGCATGACCAAGGGACTCGCAACCGAGCTCGCTTCGGCAGGCATCTACGTAAATTGCGTTGCTCCGGGCTGGGTTGACACTGATATGAGCGCGGGAGCGCTTGCAGATCCAAAGAGCGGAGAGGAGATTCGCAGCACTATTCCCCTGGGCCGCGTCGGTAAGCCGGAGGAAATCGCCGCCCCCATATTGTTCCTCTGTACCGAGCATGCCGGCTTTATTAACGGGGAAGTCTTCAACGTGAACGGCGGTGCGGTTCTCAGCGGATAGAAAGAACTGTATAAAACGCCGGTCAATGGCCTGCATTTCGGCTGTTTCCTGCATCCAATCTCCGAGGAGCATTTGCTGTCTGCGGCAGGAAGTCCACAGGAAACGCTACAATCCTTATTACGATTACGCGATCACTCCGTAAGGAATGAAACATTATCTCTCCATTCTGGTTTTGGTGTGTTCAGCGTGTTCCCTTGCGTCGGAATCGCCTCAGAACGAAGCAGTTTCGAGGCCCCCGCAAGCTTCTGAAGCTGGCAAAACCCCAGCTGCAAAACCGGAGATCGGAATCTCCGCGGACCAAGAGAACGTCCGCAAGGCTAAGAACGCGATCGATCAGGCAATCAAGGCTTTGGGCGGGGAGACGTACCTCACGATCCGCGATCGGGAGCAACAGGGACGCGGTTACAGCTTCCACCACGGTCGACCCAATGGAGGCGGTGGTGTGTTCTGGAGTTTCACCGAATTTCCTGACAAGGAACGCGTCGAACTCACCAAAGAGCGCGACATCGCCGAACTGTACGTTGGCACGAAGGGATGGGAGATTACATACAAAGGACCACATCCTCTCGAACAAAAAGATCTCGACGATTACCTCCGACGGAGGCGCTTCTCGCTCGATACGGTCCTGCGCACCTGGGTGAACGATCCTGGAGTCGTAGTTCTTTTTGAAGGCGCCGCCATCGCAGCGCAACATCCGGCGGAGCAGATTACGTTGATCAATTCGCAGAACGAGAGCGTCACTTTGTATTTCGATACCGACACACACTTACCCGTTAAGAAATCGTTCTCATGGCGCGATCCGGTGGACCGGCAGAAGAATTTGGAAGAAGAGGTCTACGAGAACTACCGCGCGGTCTCCGGCATCATGGCACCGTACAACCTCACACGCTACTTCAACGGCGACATGGCCAGTCAGCGCTTCCTCAACTCCGTCACCATCAATCAGGCACTGGATGAGGCCATGTTCGATCCCCATTCCGGTTACAACCCCAACAAACCGCCCGGAAAACAAGCCAAGAAACACTGAAGCGTTTTGTACTTCCGAGTGAACTCAAATGGGAACTGCTTAGGGCGGAAGAATGTGGCCACTGTTTCCCTTTCAGGTTACCCGCCGGACTCCAAATCCTGAGCACACCGAGCGTAACTTATTGTTCTGCTTTAGGTTACTGCATGGGCTAGGCGTTCTTGTCCCGGGAACTAGCTCCCGCGATTGCCACGGAGTGTGGCTTTCTTGCCACAGACACTTTTGTTGGGGCAGGCGTAAGCTACTTCATTCACCAAGGGCATATTTGACTCATTCTTGACCTACGAGCAGACAATTCGCGCTGCGGTGGAGTGCAGCGGCGTCGGTTTGCACAGTGGCGCCCCGGTCGCTATGCGCATGCTTCCCGCGGCATCCGGCACGGGCATCGTGTTTCGCCGCACCGATCTCGATGGTTTCGAAATCGAAGCCATCAGCCGCAATGTAGCCCGCGTGAGTTACGCCACCAGTCTCATGAAAAAGGGCGTGCTCATTTCCACGACCGAGCATGTGCTCTCCGCCTTCATCGGTCTGGGTATTGATAATGCGATCGTCGAACTCGACAACCTCGAATTGCCCATCCTTGATGGCAGCGCTCGACCGTTTGTAGAGATGATTCGCAAAACCGGCATCCGCAAGCAGCGGCGCCCCCGCAAGTACATGAAGATTCGCCGCGAAGTTGCGATGCGGGAAGGAAACAAGTTCATCGCGGTATATCCCTCCGACACCTACTCGGTTTCTTATTCGATCAATTTTCCGCATCCGCTCATTGGGAAGGAAACGTTTCAAGTTGAGCTCACGAATGGAAGCTATCTGCGGCACATCGCGGGCGCGCGTACTTTTGGCTCCCGCCAGGATGAGCAGGCGATGCGCAACATGGGATTGATTCGCGGGGCCTCCAGCGAAAATTGCATCGTACTTACCCGCGACGGCATTGAAAACGGCCCGCTCCGCTTCCCCGACGAGTTCGTGCGCCACAAAGTACTGGATCTGGTGGGCGATCTGGCGCTGTTGGGAAAGCAGATCCTCGGCAATGTCGTTGCCGATCGCGCCGGCCACGCCATGCACACGGCCCTGGTGTCGCGCATCTTGCGCGACAAGACGCTATGGGAAGAAGTGACCTTTCCCGGCGAAGACCGAGCCAGCGCGGTCGCCGACAACGCCGAGGCTGCGGCTGGGTCATCTCTCTAGATCGTTGATCGGAATATTCAAGCGCTAGTCAGCGGGCTCAGGGGGCGTCTCACTGGAAACCTCCAGATCGCGCGTCTGCTCTCGCAGCAGTCTTTCCAGCTCTGCCCGCGTCTGATCAATGACCGCGGCCGCGAACTGTCGTGCGGATTCTTGTCTCTCCTTGGACAGTTCCTTCACTCGCATATTGAGTAGAGGAATATCTTCCTCAAACCAACGGAGGGTTTTTTGCACCCTGGCAATACGGAAGTCTTTCGTCAACATTCTTTCACTCCATTTGATCTTCCAGATTGCCACGTGTACGGCAACTCGCAAGTCCCAAGAGAGATACCCTTTCCAAGGCGCGGTTTGCCGAAATCGCCGGTTATCGGAAGACAGCGGGAAAGCGTATGGAAGATATGGCCGTGAAAATCAGATTCTGGGGGTGACACGAGATGCGAGCGATACGATATCCGCGTTTTTTCCGGGCTGGGCGAAGCTGCGAGTGGACTGGCGCGGGTTTTTAGTGAGGCTTTTCGGGTTCCGCAGCCGTGAGCCGCTCTTTAGCTCCGGGAAATTCCTGTTCCATTTGCTCGTCCAACCAGTGTTCGAGCTGTTCCTGTGAGGTCTTCGGAACATTTTGAAAACGGAGGCCGGCCAGGCCCTTAACATCGGCCCAAGCGACCTCGGCTTCAACTTCCATGTGAATGTTTTTGCCGGGCAGAGAGAACTTCAAACATGGCGCTGCCCCTTTTGGCAGGGCCTCCCGCAACATGAGTGCCATGCCACCTTCACTGATATTCGTGCTGGTGGCGTTCAGGGTCTTTCCTTCGACGACAACTTTGACCAGCATCTTGACCGGATGTCGGAAGTAGCGGCGGCGCTCTTTTACCATGAAATTCAAGGCTGCATGAAAGCAGCGCGACGCATTCAGAGCGCTGATGGGCTTCTGTAGAACGAAGTTGGCGCCCATGTCGAAAGCCTGCTGCGTGGTCGTTCTCTTGCCGTTGAGGATAGCGAAGGCGACCGAGTTCCTGTTGCTGGGAGTCGTTTTCAGACCCTGCAGAACCGCCAAGCCTCCGTTTAAATCGTCGCAATCCACGATCACGGCGCCGAACTTGTCGGAAATCAGTATGTCGGCGCCGGCCCGCGCCTCGTGACAGATTTCGACTTCAATCGATAGCTTTTCAAGCGTCGGCCGGATGACACGTAGCACTTCCGGATCCTTACTTAGGATCAGCGAGTCCAGCACCATATCGGGATTCTAGGGGTCGGTGCGACTGCACGATAGTGACCAAGGTGTTGGACCCTTGGTTGAGTTTGACGAGATGAGCCCTGGAGCGGCGACTCTCCGGTGTGGTGACAGTTCAAAACTTTCTTAGGATTGTGCGTTGCAACTTCGCAGAGTACAACAGACACAGCCACGATGAACCACCTTGTTTATCTCTCGCTCGGAAGCAATATCGGAGATCGCGAGAGTCACCTGCGCGATGCCATCTCGCGGCTGCAAAACAAAGGCCGCATTAAATCGATTGCCTCCTTCTACGAGACGGAGCCCGTCGAGTTCACGGACCAGGCACGGTTCCTGAACTGCGCTTTGGCCCTGGAAACGGAGGAAGCTCCGGAGCAGCTGATGGAGTCCGTGCTTCACATCGAGCAAGAGATGGGCCGCGAGCGCCAGCAGAATAAAGGTCCGCGCACGATCGACATTGACATCCTGCTTTTCTCTGACACGATCATCGACTCGCCCAAATTGACGATTCCTCATCCAGCGATGCATAAGCGCCGCTTTGTGCTTCAACCTCTGGCGGAAATCGCGCCGGAAGTGCGGCATCCCGTGTTGAAGAAAACTATTCGCGAACTGCTCGGGTCTTTACCGGCAGGGCAAGCGGTGGAGAAAGTCCAAAAGACATAGCTACGGATCGCACGGATTGAA
>CAZILJ010000480.1:0-6909 GCA_964539915.1 uncultured Acidobacteriaceae bacterium
GTAGCCGACGATCTGCTCGAGCGATTCTCCGTTGCGCGAGTAGACCGCGTCGTCGAGTTCGTCTTCCACCACGCCGGCAACTTCATCCACGCGGCGTTGCGCTCGCTCGAGCGTCGCAGCCCGGGTTTTGAAGTGAAGCTCGATTTCTCCGGCGCCTGCCAGAATGGTGGTTTCGACGTCGGCGTATCGCTTGTAAATCGGCGCGACGCGAGCATCAACCGCCGACTCGCCCAGCATGGCAATCTTCAGAGTGCGGATGGCAAGCGCTGCCTGAGGAACTTTGGCGCGCAAGCGCTCGCGGACTTCGCTCTCGAACAGGGCTTTCAGCTCGTGGGGAGGCCCGGGCAGCAGCACGATGATGTGTTCGCGCCCGTCGAACTGGCCGCTCAGCCACTGGCCGGGCGCGGTGCCATTGGGATTCGGAAGCACAGTTGCCCCATCAAGAACGTCGGCCTGCTTGGAATTGTTCGATGTCATCTTCCAGCCGCGTTCGGCAAAGCGCTGCTCCAGGCGCGCCAGGATTTCGGGATCGCGCCGCACGCTCACGCCCAGGGCTTCGGCCACGGCCTCGCGCGTTAAATCATCTTCTGTCGGACCAAGTCCGCCGCTGAACATCAGTATGTCGGAGCGAAACAGGGCATGCTCCGCGGCACCGACGATGCGCCGCTGATCATCTCCGACGATGCTCTTGAAAATTACATCGATGCCCAGCAGATTAAGCTGCTCGGTGAGGTAGAGCGAATTGGTGTCCATGCGGTAGGGCGTGAGCATCTCGGAGCCCACCGCAATGATCTCGGCGTTCACGTAGTAGAAGTTTAAACGGAAAGTGAGGGGCGCCGCAGTCAAAAAGCGGGTTCCTCACTTTGCTCGGAATGACAACGAAATTGAAACGACAAAAGGAAGACGGAATTATTCCGGCGGTAGCGACATGCCCTGGATGTTCCACGAAAGATGGTGGATGGTGCTGGTGGTGGCGAGGATGACGGAGCGTCCCGGGGCAAACGCCAGCCCGACCAGACCCTGGCCGGCGACCTCGAGATTAGCCAGACCATCGGGAGCGATCTTCACGATGCCGCGTGTGCCCGAGAGCGAAGCGCCGACATAGAGATTGCCATTCACATCGAAAGCTAAGCCCTGCGGGCGTCCCAGGCCTCGATAGAAGGTGCTCACCGTTCCGTTGGGGTCGATCTTGTAGACCCGATCAGTGGGTCCGGTGACGAACAGGTCGCCTTGCGGGCTGAATGCCAGGTGATAAGCCGAAACGCTGACCTCCAGCGTGGCAAACACAAAGACCTGCTGGTCGCGAGAAATCTTGAAGATGGTGCCGTTGCGGTCCCCGACGTAGAGACTCTGCTCGCGATCAAAGGCGATGCCTGTCGCCACACCCATACCCTCGGCGTAGGTGGTCATGGTTCCGTTGGGAGCCACGCGATAGACGGCGCCGTCGAAGCGTGACGAGACATACATTTGTCCCTCGCGATCGAAGGCGATGGCGGTGGCGTTCATCATTTCGGAAACGAAGGGCTTGATGGTGTAGTCGGTGTCGATCTTGAAAATCGAGACCGGAACCTTCTGGCCACGCGAACCTGAAAACGTCGCGTAGATGTTGCCTTCGGAGTCAAGCGCCGGGCTGGTGACGGGATGAAGATTTTCGGCGATGGGCACGGCCACTTTGACGGTATGAGAGTTGCTGACGTGGCCATTGGTTGCGACCACGACCGGGCCGGAGGTAGCGCCTTCGGGAACGCGCGCGACCAAAAATCCCTCGGAACTGACGATGATCGATCCTTCAAACTCACCGAATTTAACTTTGGGCCGCTGGAGTTCCTGCGGTCGCAGCCCCGAACCGGTGATGCGAAGCTCGCCGCCAGCGAGTGCCAGCGAGGGAGCAACGGTATCGATGTGCGGTCCGCCGTTCAGGTTCTTTTTACCGAGGATGCGGTTGGAGAATCCCATGAGGAATACCGAATATCAGTGTAGCGCGAACTTATTCTCGCTGGCCCGGCAGATGCAAGTCAGTACTATCTTAGTAGCCCAAAACGCAGCAAAAGATGCATCAGAACGAGAGCGAAAATTCCCGCCGCGACATCATCGAGAACGATTCCGGTGCCCTCGGGAAGTTTCTCCAGTTGGCGCACCGGAGGCGGCTTGATGATATCGAACGCTCTAAAAAGTATAAAACCCGCGAGAAAAGTTTTCCATGCGAGGGGGACCGCGATTAGGGCGATCAGTTGTCCCGCGCCTTCGTCGATGACCACGAACTGCGGATCTTTGCTCGCTGACGCCCTGGCTACGCGGGTTGCAGCGGGGATGCCGATCAAGATGACCAGCAGCGCCAAGGCGCAGGCTACCGGGGTTCGGAGAGCGGGTGGTAACTCGTATGCGAGGGCGGCCCAGAGCAGCACAGTAGCAGCCGACCCCCAGGTGCCAGGACCGGGATGCAGGCGGCCGATTCCGAAGAAAGTCGCGATCAGCGTTGCCCAGATCGGGGCGCCCGACTGGGACGCCCCGGCTACAGCCAGAGGGGTGCCTGCGCTACTCTCTGCCTTCACGATTCGTCCTCTTCGTCTTCCAGGTTGCGGTCTCTGATGGCTTCTTCGGCATCGGTGACCGGAGACGAAATTACATATGCCCCGCTGGCCCACTTGCCCAGATCGATCAGACGGCAGCGGTCGCTGCAGAAAGGGAAGTCCGGGTCGGAGCTTTTGACTGACTTTTTGCAGATCGGACAGCGGAGTTTGACGGTGCGCTTTCGCGGCATGGATGTTCTTATTGTAAAAGCAGACTGCAGCAGGCAGATAATAGATTTCAGATTGAAAAAATCAGGCTCTTTTTCGACTTTCTATACGATCTTTGCCACCAGATCGTAATCGTGCGCTTCGGTGATTTCGCAACGATAGAACTGGCCGGGCTGCGGCTCGATCTCCTCGGGGAAGTCGTTGACAAAGACTTTGCCGTCGATCTCGGGAGCGTGCATGGCAGTGCGGCCTTCGAGCAGCAGTTCCGTTTCTTCGGATTCGCCTTCGAGCAAGAGGTCGAACTCGCGGCCCACCAGCGCCTTCTTCTTTTTCTTGCTGATCTGACGCTGGATTCCCATCAGATGCTTGCGACGACGCTCGATCTCGCGCGGAGAAAGTTTCTTGTCGAGGGCGTAGGCTGCGGCACCCTCCTGATCGGAGTAGGCAAACGCGCCCATCCAGTCGAACTGCGCCTCGCGCACAAAGTCGCAAAGCTCTTCGAACTCCTTCTCGGTCTCTCCCGGGAAGCCGACGATGAACGATGTGCGCAGGGTCAGGTCGGGCACGGTCCGGCGCATTTTTGCGATCGAGCGAAGGAAGACATCGGCTCCGCCGCCGCGCTTCATGCGCTTCAGCACCGCTCCCGAGGCGTGCTGCAGGGGCACATCCATGTAGGAGCAGACTTTTTCGTGTTGCGCGATCGTCTCCAGCAACTTGCCGGTGATTTTGTTGGGATACGCATAGAGAAAACGAACCCAGCGCAGATCGGGGATGGCCGCCAGTTTTTCCAGCAGGAGAGCCAAGCCATCTTTCAGGCCGAAATCTTCGCCGTAGCAGGTGGTGTCCTGCCCAATCAGGGTAATCTCGCGGACGCCGGTTTGCGCCAGGCGCTCGGCTTCGGCAATGACGGATTCAAAGCGGCGCGAGCGAAACTGACCGCGCAATTGAGGGATGATGCAGAACGTGCAGGGATGGTCGCAGCCCTCGGCAATCTTGATGTACGCCATGTGCCGAGGTGTGGCCAGAATGCGTGGCGTGGCGTCGTCGTAGAGATAGTTCGGCAGGTCGGCAATCGCACCATCCCACGACTGACGTGAGAAGCGGCCCTGAGCGGCCCGCGCATCTCCTTCCGGCCGCGAAGGCAAAACCACGAACGGAGACGGAGAATGATTCGGCGCCGGCGGAGAGGCCAGACCGGCTGCGGAGAGAATCTTTTCCAGTTCGCCCGTGCCTACGACTGCATCGACTTCGGGAATGTCCTGGCGGATCTGGTCGCGGAATCGCTCAACCAGGCATCCGGCTACAATAAGCTTTTTCGCCCTGCCACCGGTTTTGTGCGCGGCCATCTCGAGAATGGTGTTGACCGACTCCTGCTGCGCACTTTCGATGAACGAACAGGTATTCACCACGATTACGTCGGCGTCTTCCGCGCGGCGAGTGAGTTCCGCGCCAGCCCGCGCCAGCAGGCCCATCATGACCTCGCTATCCACCAGGTTTTTGGGGCACCCGAGACTGACGAAGCCAACCCTTTGCGGCGGTTCAAGATGCGGATTCTCCGGAGCTCTCTCTTCCTTGCTTTCAGGTTTGAGATTAAGGGAACCGCTAACAGTGAGGTCCTTCACAGGCATGCAATCTCCCTATTTTAGCATCTCGCAGGGATTAGCCTGGCATCGTAGCCTCATCAATGTTGTTCATTTGACGGACGCCCGGCAACCACAAAAGATTGAGTGCTAGATTCGAAAGAGCCCTGGCTCGTGCTAGGCAACGTTGTTATCGCCCCAGGTTATCGCCCCAGGGATCGATGAAGCACTTCGGGGAGCGGAAATGTTAGGCAAGCATCTTGAACGAACTGGGCGGAGTCTTGGGCCCCACTTTATCAGCGATCAGGGAGTCAAAGGTGCGACCTTCTTCAATCCCCCTTCAATCCCAGGATCCACACTGGCAAGGGGCTCAGTTTCGAGGGTGAATCCGCCCGCCGGATCCTTATAACTCCAGTATTCTCCATCTCCGGAGAGTTGTGCTTATGCACAACCAGGATGAGGAGGTCCATGCCGGTGTGTTCACAAATCCGGCGATTCCCCCGCAATACCGCGGACTGTTTGTGACCCCTGCGGCGCGAGTCGAACTATTTCCGACCACGGCGGTTTCCCCGTGGATCAGCCTCGGCGGAGGTTTCGGCCACATCGGTGAACCCAAAAACTTGCTCTACGGCGGCATCAATCCGGGCAAGGGGAAGACCTTCGGCGTGTTCGAAGGTGGACTGGGCCGGGATTGTAAGAGTCTGGAAGAGGCTGAGCATCCGGGGAGAACGCCGCGATTTCTGGTCTGGCGAGCCGGATTTACACTAGCTCCGACGGGCAAGGCCCGCCAGCCCAACTATTTTGTCGGTGACGGCGCGTTCTGCCGCTTCTGGACAAATCATGCTGATTTGCGGGATACCTGGCCGTTAGCGGCCGCGCGTGGCCGATTCGACTTCTTCGTACAGTTCTGCCAACCGCTGTGCATCCGCGACAGAATTTCCAAAGCGCGCGGACTCGTAGACATCGGTAAAGCGCGCGACCGGTTCGCGAAGCCGGTTATCCTGAATCTTTTTCACGAACTCTTGCGGAGTCTGCGCCGCGGGTTTTTCCACGCCGCGGCGGGCGAGCATGCGAGACATTCGCTGATACCACATCGCCGCCGCCTGTTCCGGTGACCGCTCGGGATGCGCGCCCAGCCACTTTTCGCGCAGGAAACGCACGATCCGCTCCAGGTTTCCGAAAAGCACAAGGACAAGCGCGATCACCGCTGCCAGGATCGCCCATCGCACCGGAGAATGTTCCACCCGATCCTGACTGCGTCGCGCCCACTTCAACAGCGATTCGTAATGCGTGCTGGCCCAGCTACGCGCGCCCTGCCACAAGCCACGGGTGCCGCTGACCGCAGCTTCACCAAGAATGTACTGGTGCCAACTGTCGTAGCTGACCACCCAATCGCGCCAGAACGACGCCATGGCGTCGATGTAAAGCCCGAGCCGGTCCCAGCCCTGCGGCGCTTCGCCCTTGCCGCCAGGCGTCGGATCGAAGGTCTGCCAGCCGTAGCCGGGAAAGTAAGCCTCCACCCATGCATGCGCGTCTTTGGCGCGCACTACGTAGTTGGCGGTGAGGTCGTTGAACTCGTCGGTGCGGAATCCGTTGACCACGCGCGATGGAATCCCCTGGGTGCGCAACATGACCGCCATGGCTGATGCGAAGTATTCGCAATGTCCCTGCTTGCGCTCAAAAAGAAAATTCGCAATAGGATCTTTCACCGCTGTGCGTGGTAATTGCAGGGTGTAGCCGAAGCGTGTTTTGAGATAGTTCTCGATCGCGGCGGCTTTGTCGAAATCGTTGCTGGCTGAACTTGTAATCTGCGCGGCCAACCGGGATACTCGCGGATCGATCGCGGGCGGCCGCTCCAGGTAAGGGGACAACTGGGGAGGGTAAGCCCGTCCGGCGGCACGCAACTCCGAGGGAGCCGCAGCCGCAATGTCGGAGTCGGCTTCATACCGGCTGATGGCATGCTGCGAATCCTGGTCATATACCGCTCCAACTGAATCCGAGGCCAGCATCCGATAGTTTCCCGAGACGCTGCGGGCCCATGGCGCCAGGAAAAAGACGTTGGTGCCGATTGGCTCCATCAGCACGCGATAGTGGATCATCTGCTCGCGCATCTGGTTTGAGGTCACGTAGGATCGCAGTGCGACGTTGCCGTTCGGTACAGAAAAGCTATTGTCCGGCCGACGCTGCAACAGGAATGGCGAATGTGGATTCGACCAGGTGCGGCCGTCGAAATTCGCCAGAGCCACGCCGCGCCAATGCAGGTCATAGCGGCCGATCGTATCGCCATCGATCTGTATGTGCATTACGACGGCATTGGACTGCTGGATCTGGCCGATTTGTCCCAACTCCACGTGATCGCTGAATCCGGACGAAATATCGTTGCCAAACGAGTAGCCACCCATGTACCCCGCCGACATGCGGGGCATCAGGAAAAATACGGCCGCCCCGCTGAAGAAGATCATCAGCATCAGCGCCGGGGAAACCTTGGCAAGAGAAAAAGCAAGGTGGCGATGTTCCTCGGGATCGTTGGAATGTTTCGCTTGAATGTTCGCGTCATGCCCGGATCGCCGCATTTCCATCAGCACGAACGT
>CAZILJ010000481.1:0-2398 GCA_964539915.1 uncultured Acidobacteriaceae bacterium
CCGCATGAAACCGCGGTCATCAGCGAAATCGATGGCACGGTGAAATTCGGCGAGGTTTCCAAAGGCCAGCGCAAGATCTACGTGGTCGCCGACAACGGCACCGAGAAGGAATACTCGGTTCCGCGTGGCGTTCACATCAACGTTCAGGAAGGCGAGCGCGTCAAGGCGGGCGAACCCCTGATGGACGGCCCGCTCAACCCGCACGACATCCTGGCGGTGCTCGGCGAAAAAGAACTGCAGGCTTACCTGGTGAACGAAATCCAGGAAGTCTATCGCCTGCAGGGCGTCAACATCTCCGACAAGCACATCGAAGTGATTGTCCGGCAGATGATGCGCTGGGTTAAGGTCGAGGACGTAGGCGACACCCGGTTCCTGCTGGAAGAGCAGACCGACAAGTTCGCCTTCCGGGAAGAGAACGAGCGCGTGATTGCGCAGGGTGGCAAGCCGGCGACGGGTCGGCCTCTGCTTCTAGGCATCACGAAGGCATCGCTCTCCACCGACTCCTTCATCTCGGCGGCGTCGTTCCAGGAGACCACGCGCGTGCTCACCGAAGCCTCGATCAACGGCAAGGTGGACCACCTGCGCGGCCTGAAAGAGAACGTCATTGTCGGGCGCCTTATCCCTGCCGGAACCGGCATGGAGTACTACCGCAACGTGCGCCTCTCGCCAGAGATGGAAGAGGCCGCTGCCAAGGTACAGGCGGAAGTCTCGGCTGCCTACGAAGAGGCCGAGCGCGCTCTCGAGATGATGCGGCACGAGGGCGAAACCGATGATCTGCCCGCGGAACTGCCCGCGGCCGAGTAGTCGAAAACTGAAGCCAGTTTCGGGGGCGACCTATTTCGCCCCCGAACCTGCTTCTGACGCGGCTTGAATAAGCATGCATGCTAGCCCCCAGCGATTGCCCCTTAAGGAACCCGGCGAAGTTCCTGCTTTGCGGACAGTGCCTCCCGGCCCTAAGCTAGAGAGGCCGATGCTGCGCTTCTTCCGCCTCTTACGACTGGCCTTCTGGCGCGCCTTTGTTCATGACGCTTTTGCTACTGCCAAGGCATCGGCCTACTCTTCCATTCTTACGTTCTTCCCGGTCCTGCTGATCATCGGATCCGGCTTGACGAACTGGCGCAAGGGCGCGCCGTATTTGCGAGAAGTTTCCTACGCTTTGGGCAGCATCCTTCCGGCTGGCGGAAGCACCGCTCTGAGCTATCTAAAGGGAGCGGCGCAACATCCTGTCGGCTTGTTGACGACGACCTCCTTGATTACGCTGTGGACCGCATCCGGCGTGATGATTTCTTGGATGGAAGGGTTTCGCCGTTGCTACGAACTGCCGAAAACCTGGGGACTGGTGCAAGAGCGTTTGATCGCTTTTCTGCTGGTCGTTTTCGCGCTTGTTCCCATGACGTTCGCTACGCTGCTGGTGGCCGTGGGCAGCAAGTTCGAAACCCGCCTGCTGTCCTACATCGATCCCGATTTCAGCATCTATGTGTTGTTACTCTGGGGCTCAGCTCGCTGGCTCATTGCCACTCTTACCAGCATCGCGGTGATTGCCTTGATCTACCACCACGCAGTCCCGCGCACGCAGCCTTGGCACAGTGTAATGCCCGGGGCCATGCTTGCGACCATCCTGTGGTTTGCTACGACGGTCGGGTTTCGCGCCTACCTGCAGCACTTCGGAGACTTCGCTACGATTTACGGCTCGCTGGGTGTCGCCATGGCCTTGCTGGTGTGGATGTATCTGATTTCCCTGGTGGTCCTGGTGGGCGCGGAATTCAACGCCTTGCTGTTCCCACGAGCCATGCTGGGAAAAGAGCTCACGGCCATCAATAAAGCATAGAGGCGTGGCTGGCAAACGTCTCTCTCACCATCGTTCGAAATGCCACAAGCCGAGACGCAGCAAGCTACGTCTCTACGATTGTCCTAGATATCAACAACAGCTCGATCGGGGAAGATTTGATAGCCAGCCTGAAAAACAAAAAGGCGAAGCCGTTTCCACAAACATCCGTCCCGCCATCGCCTCCAGAGCTCACAGTTCGATCTGCTCCGCGCCGCGCGAAAATCATTTGCACGATCGGTCCTGCCTGTAACACCGAGGCGGACATGCGCGACCTGCTTCGCCTGGGCATGGACATCGCCCGCCTCAATTTTTCCCACGGCACTCACGAAGATCACGCTCGTAACATTCGACGCCTCCGCCGTGCCGCCGAGCGCGAAGGGCGCACCCTTTGCATCCTCCAGGACTTGCAAGGTCCGAAAATTCGCACCGGGCCACTCGAGCGACACGAACCTGTTCTGTTGAAGACCGGCTCCGTCGTGACCATCACACCGCAAAACGTGCCCGGAACCGCCACGCACATTTCCACTACATTCCCCGATCTTGCCCACGAACTGACGGCCGGTGCGCGAA
>CAZILJ010000482.1:0-9666 GCA_964539915.1 uncultured Acidobacteriaceae bacterium
ACTTCTTCCGGAGAAATCATTGGAGCTCTGGGACAGCGCGCGGATGACATTGGCAAGATCATCGAAGTGATCGACGATCTCGCCGAACAAACCAACCTGCTGGCCTTGAACGCCGCCATCGAAGCGGCCCGGGCCGGCGAACATGGCTTGGGATTCGCGGTGGTCGCCGACGAAGTGCGGAAGCTGGCCGAAAAATCGGCACAGTCCACCAAGGAGATCTCCGAGCTGATCCAAAGCATTCAGAAGGAAGCCCGCAAGGCGGTCGAGAACATGGACCGCTCCACCACCATCGTGAACGAGGGACTGGATCTCGGTGGAGAACTGAACGCCGCCCTGCGCAAGATCTCCAACGTGGTCACTGAGGTCTACAAATTCGCGCAGGAAATTGGCGCGGCCACCAACGAACAGTCGCATGGCTCGTCGCAAATCGCGCGCGCCACCACTCGGCTGAACGAAATTACGCATGAAATCAACTCGGCCGTGGAAGAGCAGGCTTCGGGAGCACAAGCTGTGGTCAAGGCGATGGAGCGGATGCGCGAACTGGTCCAGCAATCCACGTCCGGATCAACCGAACTGGCGGCATCGTCGGAACAGATGTCGAAGATGTCGCGGGGCTTGTTGGAATTCATCGACCGCTTTGCCCTGGCCGAGTCTTCGCGTACGTCACCCGCCGTCGAGGTCTCGGCTCGCAACGCACGCCGGGCCGCGGCAGGGTCGCAATTCTAACAGTCGCCGGGTTGGAAGCCGGAAACCGGAGCTCGAAGGCGGAGCTTGAAAACAGAGCTTGAACATATGAGCCGTGAACTTCATATCGTGGGCTTCAAGGTGGGCCGTGAGACGTACGGAGTTCCCATCACTTCCCTGCACGAAATCGTGCGGGTACCCGAGATTACTGCCGTGCCCGATGCGCCCGACTATCTGGAGGGCGTGATCAATCTGCGCGGCAAGATTGTTTCCGTCATGGATCTGCGCAAGCGTTTCGGAGAAAAGGAAGCCACGTTGCGCAAACAGAATCGCATTCTTGTAGTTGAGCATTCGGGCAGGCTTGCGGGGCTGATTGTCGATTCGGCCTCCGAAGTGTTGAAGATTCCCGCTGCCGCCGTGGAAGCTCCGCCAGCAGTCTTTCAGGAAGGCGGTCTGAACTGCGTCACGGGACTGGCCAAAGTTGGTGGGCGCTTAGTGGTACTGCTCGACATGAGCAAACTGCTGGCTCCAGGCAGCCTGCAGATCAAAACTGAGACTAGCGAGAAAAACCCGCCAGCCAAACCCGAAGCACGGGGTGCAGCGGCGCGGTGAGAGAGATCACAGTGAATTTCAGCACCAGGCGAGATCGAGACAACGCATGAGCACATCCGGAGCGGCACCTGCTCCCATATTGACGGAAGCTGAATTGAAGCTGCTGCAGGCGCTCGTCTACCAGGAGTGCGGCATGCACTTCGACGAGCGACGGACGCACTTTCTTCAAGACCGGCTGTTGCGGCGGTTGAAGGAGTGCAAGCTCGACTCCTTTTATTCCTACTACCGCTTGCTGATCAGCCACCAGGGCAAGGATGAACTGGCGAAACTGCTGGAGAATCTGACGGTGAACGAGACCAGTTTCTTCCGCCATAAGGCGCAACTGGACCTGTTTCAAAAAAGTGTTCTCGAAGAGTTGTTCAAGCACAAGAGTTCGCGCCGCGAGTATTCCATCCGTATCTGGAGCGCGGGCTGTTCCACCGGACAAGAAGCTTACACGCTCGCCATGCTGGTCACAGACGCATTGGCGTATTACTACCTGCGCAATCCACTGCCGGTGGATTTGCCGTTGCCCAAACCACTGGTGCCGCCACCCTGGCGGGTGGAGATTCTGGCCAGCGACATCAGCTATTCGGTATTGCGAACCGGACAGGACGGCACTTACAGCGAAAACCAGATGTCGATGGTCGATTACGGCTATCGCCTGCGTTACTTCGACAAAACGGGCGAACGCTACGCCGTGAAGAAGCCGCTGAAAGAGATGGTGCACTTCGACTTTCACAATTTGAAAACGGAGTACCTGCCGCAACGCAACGACGTGATTTTCTGCCGCAACGTGATGATGTATTTCGACGAAGCCGAGCAGAAGCGCCTGGTCGAAAAGTTCTACCGCTGCTTGAACGCGGGCGGATATCTGTTTGTGGGCCACGCAGAAAGCCTTCTGGGGTTGACCGAGAAATTTCAGATGTACCACAAGGATAGCGGCACGGCGTACCAGCGGGTTGAGGTGAGAGATTGACAAATCCCCCCGATGAGCGTGGCGCGGAACTGCGGGAGCTTTTCTTCGAGACCTCGCAGGAATTGCTGCAGGCGCTGAACGACGAAGCTCTTAAGCTGGAAAAAACGCCCGGCGACGAGGAGATCGTGCGTGTTATCCGGCGCACGGTGCACACCTTGAAGGGCGATTCGGCAGCTTGCGGGCTGCGGGAATTGAGCGAACTGGCTCACCAGTTCGAAGATGCTTTATCGCTTGAAGGTACGGCGACCCAGGCAGCCGTGGCTGAAATCGCGTTTGCCGCCGCAGACGTTTTCGCAGAGATGATCGCGGCTTATCATCGCGGCAAAAAGCTGCCCTCGACGAAAAGTTTGAGTAAGAGAATCGAGGAACTGACCGCGGTCCCCGCAACCGGAAAAACCCGCAGGACCAGGAAGTCTAGTTCGAACAGTGCTGCCGCCAAAACCTCAACGCCACGAACCGCATCCCGGGCGGCCGCACACTGGACTGAATACGAGCACCTGGCCATGACCCAGGCGCAGGCAAGCGGCCAGGATGTGTATCACGTGGTGGTGAAGATCGATCCGCATTGTGCGATGCCGATTGCGGGACGTCAACTGGTGCACAATGCTGTCGGCGTCATGGGACCCATCCTTGCCGTGCGGCCCGACGCCAAATCGCCCGCCGCCTCCAAGCAAGTCGAGTTCGTGCTGGCCAGTGTCCAGACCGCAGAACTGATTGCGGCCAAGTGCAAGATTCCAACCATCACCGGAGAAGTCACAATCGAGTTGCTGTTGGATGCGGCGGTGGCCGTGGACAAACCTCAGGGCGACACCGTAGTTTCGCCCGAAGTCGCGGCCAATGTTTGCTCCGAACTGCCAACCGAAATCCCCTCCATCATCCCTGCGGCGCAAACCGCGGCGCCCCCTGAGGTTGCGGCCGACGCTCCCGCGGGGTCGGCAACCGCCGAAGCCGCAGCGTCGCCGATCCTTCAGGAAAACATCTTGCGTGTGGATGCGGGCCGTATCGATAACGTGCTCAACCTGGTGGGCGAACTCATCATCGGCAAGTCGATGTTGCAACAGGCGCTTAGCGAATTCTCCAAGCGCTTTCCGAAAGAGCCTTTGCGGGGCAAGTTTGCCGATGCCATGGCGTTCCAGGCGCGGGTGCTGAACGATCTGCAACGCTCGGTCATGAAGATTCGCATGGTCCCGGTCGAGCAGTTGTTCCGCCGCTTCCCCCGCATGGTGCGCGACGTTTCGCGTCAATGCGGCCGCGAGGTCGAGCTTGATCTCAGCGGACAGGACACCGACCTCGACAAGGGGATTCTCGATGCCATCGCCGAACCGCTCACCCATCTCGTGCGCAACGCGGTGAGTCACGGCATTGAGCCTGCTGAAGAGCGCAAGAAACTTGGGAAGGCGCCGCAAGGCGTCGTCCGGCTGAACGCCTATCACCAAGGGAACCAGGTCATCGTCGAAATTACCGACGACGGTCGCGGCATCGACGCGCAAAGGATTCGCGCTAAAGCCGTCGAGCTCGGTTTTGCGACGCCCGAGGAAGCAGCACGGCTCAGCGATGCAGAAGTCTTCGATTTCATTTTCCGGCCCGGCTTCAGCACCGCCGACGAGGTCACCGAAGTCTCCGGCCGCGGTGTTGGCATGGACGTGGTTCAGAGCGTGCTCCACCGCCTCAAGGCCTCGATCAGCGTGGAGACACGCCCCGGCAAAGGCACGACCTTCCGCATGAAGCTGCCCTTAACCCTGGCCATTATCAAGGCACTGCTGTTCTGGGTGGAGAAACGCCTATATGCGATCCCGCTGAACGCCGTGCTTCAGATTGCACGGACCTTTGAAACCGAAGTACATCGGGTCGACAACTACGAGGTACTGCAGTTGCGGGATCAGGTGTTGCCGCTTCTGAGGCTGGGACGTCCGGTGGCCGACGGAGACCACAAATCCAAGCTATTTGTTCTCGTTATTACTGCGGGAGAAAGGAAGTATGGCTTGATTGTCGATGCGCTGGAGGGCGAAGAGGAACTGGTGATCAAAGCGTTGGACGATCAGACATTCTCTACCGATCTGGTCTCGGGCGCCTCCATTCTAGGCAATGGGCACGTGGTTCTCATTCTCAACCTGCCCGCCGTCGTGGAACATGTGGCGCGTTGGCGGCCGCAAGAAGCGGGCCAGGCCAATTCGGGTTTGCTGCTGACTCAGACGGACCGCATGCGGCTGGCTATGAGCCCGGCCGCGGCTGGGGGGCAGGCATGAGGTCAGGTATGGCGAAAATACGTGTGCTGGTGGTTGACGATTCGGCTCTCATGCGCAAGCTGATTCCGCAAATGCTGGCAGCCGACGAATCGATCGAAGTGGTCGGGACGGCGATGGATGGATCCTTCTGCCTGAAAAAAATCGAGGAGTTGAAGCCCGACGTCATCACGCTCGACCTCGAAATGCCCGGCATGAATGGAATCGACGCGCTGAAGGAAATCATGCGGCGTCACCCGCTGCCGGTGATCGTGTTCAGTTCCCACAGCACCGAAGGTGCGTCGGTCACAATGAAGGCCCTCGGGCTGGGCGCGTTCGACTTCGTTTCCAAACCCAAGGATGCCACGGCACACATGGCAGAAACTGCCGGGGAATTGATTGCCAAGGTGAAGGCGGCGTCCGAGTGCAAACTAAAGCCGCGCCTTCTGCACGGACTTCCGCCCAAGCCCGAGAAACTGCCGGCTTCGTCCGCCGCTCCGAACAAGGTGGTCGCGATCGGCGTCTCCACCGGAGGCCCGCAGGCACTGGAATATGTCCTTTCGCAATTGCCCGGCGATTTTCCCGGAACCATTGCCGTGGTGCAACACATGCCGGAAGGATTCACCGACATGTTCGCACGCCGGCTCGATGAAGTCTGCACCCTGCGGGTAAAAGAGGCGCAGTCCGGAGATGTGTTGCAGCCAGGACGGGTATTGATCTGTCCGGGAAGCCGTCACATGAAAGTAAAAAGGCTTCCATTGGGAGATGTCATCGTGCTCTGTGATGAGGCTCGAGTGAACGGTCATCGTCCCAGCGCGGATGTACTCTTGCGCAGCGTGGCGGAAGAATTCAGGACGCAGGCTGTCGGCGTCCTGATGACCGGAATGGGCGACGACGGCGCCGAAGGTTTGGGAGCCGTGAAGAAAGAGGGCGGCATGACCATTGCGCAGAGCGAAGATTCCTGCGTGGTGTACGGCATGCCCAAAGCGGCGATCGAACGCGGATACGCGATCCGGGTGGTGGGTTTGGATGTTATGGGGGCGACGCTGCAGACGATTTGCGGACGGAACACAGGATCCGTCGGACGGGCAGTGCGCGCCGGAAACTAGGAATCGGGCACGGAAGGTACCTGTGACCAGCGTCATCTGGTCGAGGACAATCCGGCCGTGATATGCAGTAGAAAGCGGAGGTCTGTATGGAGCAGTTTGCACCAGTAAAACGCAGCAAAGACGGTCAGCCGGTCCGCTACTTAATCGTGGACGACTCCGTATTTGCCCGCAAGAATCTGGCCCGCATGATCGAAACGTTCGGCGGGCAGGTGGCGGCGGAAGCCGGGGACGGCTTAACCGCCATCAGCGAGTTCGACCGCACGCATCCTGACATCGTGCTCATGGATATCACCATGCCGCAGATGGAAGGCATCGAAGCTGCCGAACGCATCGTTCAACAGCATCCCGAAGCGCGCATCGTCATGGTTTCCTCGGTGGGCTACCAGGAAAACATCGTCGCTGCTCTGCAACGGGGAGCGCGGCATTTCGTACAGAAGCCAGTAAAGCCGGAAGTATTGTACGAAGTCATCAAGTACGTGCTTGGCGACGACGGAGCCGTGGCGGCCGCCGCCGGAACGGGAGTGTAACCCGATGAAGATGGAACTGATCCAGCCTTTCATCAACGCGGCCGATGCCGTGTTGTCGCAGGGTTTGCAGGGCACCACCAAGGTGGGGAACCTCACCATGGAAGAAGACGCCTACCGCCGTAAAGGCGTGGCCGGCATGATCGCGCTGACGGGGGACATCGAGGGCAGGATCATCCTCGACCTCGAGCCCCAGACGGCAGTGAAGGTGGCCAGCCACTACGCGGGCACTGAACTGCCGGAGTCGGACGCCCTGATTAAGGAAACCATCTTCGAACTTGCGAATCAGGTTGTGGGCAATGCCATCTCGGCGCTCAACGACCAGGGCTTTCATTTCCGCGTACATCCCCCCCTCCTGCTTACTGCTCAGGAAGGAGATAAGACCAGCGAAGACACCGAAGCGCTGATGATCTGCTTCGAGACCTCCCTTGGCCATGTCTTCATGAATGTCGCGTTGCGCTACAACAAGCGGCGGATGGCCGACCATGCAGCCGTAGGAGCTTGAGACCGACCCCGGCCCCCTGTGAAGCGACGTCGTGACCCCGGGCGAAGCTGCGGACAACAATCTCGTTCTAGAAGCCCGTCATCTATACCCCTTTACCCCCACGTTTTTTGCTGCTGAACCCTTAACATATTGATTCTGCGGGAGTTGCTCGGGCTTGGTGTCCCCGAGCCCCCGCCAAATATTGCGGAGTAAGGACTTAGATGACGCTCTTCGCGTTTCTCCTGTCAAAGTTCCTGATGCTGGCCGCTTGAACAGCCGGTCGCGCATGGAGTTAGTTTGCGCGAGCGATAGATAGCCTCGGTCAAGGTTGCTCGTCGCAAAGTTGTTCGTCATCAAGAAATCATTTCTTATTGTCTGACAGTGGTGGATAAAGCTCGCGGTCCCGGAGCGTGGCCACGACTGGACCTGGTTCTTCGAGTTCCAATCGTGGGGCAGCCCGTTCCTTGGTGGGAAATGCGGGAACCACTGCTTCCCGGCTTAGCGAAACAGCAACTCCATGTAGACATCGGCCCGCGCGTAGGGGGAAGGGATTATTCTGTCCGGGGACAAGTGCCGGAAGCCCATGGATTCATAGAGCCGGATCGCAGGTTTAAGGATATGGTTCGTTTCCAGATAGAGTCTTCGCGCACCGCTGGCTCGGCCGGCTTCGATGACGGTTTGCAGCAACTTGCGTCCAATGCCAGTTCCCTGGCAAGCCGGCGTCACTGCCATTTTTGCGACTTCAAATTCGCCGTCACTCATGCGACGAAGAGCACAGCAGCCAACGCATCGGTCCTCGATCACCGCAAAAAATATCTTGCCGCCTGAATTGAGGATCGTGCCTTTCGGATCTGAGAGGATGGTCGCTTCTTTCGGCTCCACACGGAAATAGCGCTCGATCCATTCTTCGTTTAGCGTTCGAAAGCAAGTCTCATCGCCGGGCTGGAATTGGCGGATCGTGACTTCACAAATCGGGGTAAGCTGTTTCTCCTCGAGAGACACTTTGAAAGCCCTCCTAAACATTTATGCTTCCACTGTCTTCCCGCAACATACGTTGAAAATAGGCCATATGTCCAATATCTCAATGATCTATACTAAGACGATTTTCATATGAGAGAAGAGGTTGAAATCAGGCATCTGCGTTACTTTCTTGCGGTTGCCGAAACCTTGCATTTCGGCAAAGCGGCCGAAAAACTGGGAATGGCACAGCCTCCGCTCAGCCAGCAAATCAAGAAGCTCGAGCGTGCAATTGGATACGCGTTGTTTGATCGAACAACCCGCGGAGTCAAGCTCACGACGGTCGGTCAGTTCTTCGCGGAACGAGCCGTGAATACTCTCGCCAAATTGCAGGATGACGTCGAGATGACGCGGCGGGTGGGAGCTGGCAAAGAGGGCGTCCTCAATGTCGGGTTCAGCGGCTCTGTAATGTTCACGGCCCTGCCAAAAGCAATCGAATCTTATCGGCGGATGCGTCCGAACGTCGAGCTGCGATTGCGGGAACTTGTGACCGCAGAGCAGATTCCCGCTTTGCTCGACGGAACGTTGGCGATTGGATTTCTGCGCGACGGTGAGGCGAGAGACGGACTCTTGCTCGAATCGATCCTTCACGAACCGTATATCGCCGTGCTCCCTTCGTTCCACAAACTGGCCAGAAAAAAGTTGATCTCTCCGATCGATCTTAAGGACGAATCGTTTGTTCTGTTTGCTCGCAAAATGGGTAGTCTCGCCTTTGACCGGACCTTTGCTTGCTGTGAGGCCGCGGGATTTCGGCCAAACATCGTGCAGGATGCCCCCCAATGGCCGACGGTTTTACGCTTGGTTGCCGCGGGATTAGGAGTCTCATTGGCGCCAGCGTGTGTGGGGAATTTAATGATGCCAGGGGTCACTTACCGAAAGTTGCGCTCGCGGAACTGGAGTTCGATTGACATTGGCATGAAATCCGATCTGAAGAATCCGGCTGCCGATTTTTTTCTGCAGATCGTGCGCCCGGTGCTTAGATACTCTCTGTGAGCGAAATCGAGCTGCCGTCCGCATGAGCTCTCACGCACACTCTCCGGGGCTTGCTCTTTTCTATTTTGTTACCCCACCGCTTGCACCGTGGGCTACATTCTTTCGCCGCGATGCGACTGCGGGGGAATTGGGAGTAAAACGCTAGCCTTCGACTGCGCCCTGGGGCAAGCTTCTGGCGCATAAAATCGCGCAAGAAATGGGGCACCCACAAATGGCCAAAATGAGACGCTCACAAGGACTTCCAATGAATTCATGCTAAGAGCGGAAATTGTGGACCTTCATTTTCGGAATTCTCGTCCGGGTCGGCGAACCTGCTCAGTTCCGGATATTTCCGGACCAGCGTCGGTGGGGCCGACACTCGTTTTCCCGTGATCATAGCTTTCAACTCCAACGCGTTGACGCCGGCCTTGCTTTCAAAATGGTTGTTGGTGATGACGTAGGTCGTCTCGGCTTTCTCGGCGACGTTTTCGATTCGTTCCTTCCAGCCAACCAACTCCTTTTCGTTGTAGAGATAGTTGTAGCGGTCGTTGCGGTTATCGCAATCGAACCACTGATCGTAGTTCCGTCCGTGCAGGCGAATGTAGGCAATCGGTGCGGTGACGTGCTCGGTCGGGGCGAGCGAACGTCCGAGAACAGGTTGATCGATATTGCAGAAACCGACGTTTTGCTGCGCGAACGCGGCCAGTGTTTCCGCGTTGTCCCAACTCGAGTCGCGCACTTCCACTACCCGCGGATATTCGATGAACTGATGCAACAAACGCTCGAGATATTCCCGGTTTAGCGAAGTATTCTTGAACGATAACGGGAATTGAATGAGCAGTGCCCCAAGCCGTCCTTCGCCGGCGAGAACGTCGAGACCTTCGCGAGTGCGGGCTTCATCCTCGTCAGTTGGGCGGATCGTAGCGGCAGACGTTGGCCCGACCACCGCGACGGGGGAGTGGGTGAAGGCGCGATAAAGCTTCGCGGTGAATAAAAAGCGCGGATTCACCTCGGCGACTTTGCGGCACCACAGCTTGGCGAGTTGTGCCTTGATCGGCCCGTAAAACGATGTGTTGATCTCGGT
>CAZILJ010000483.1:0-2035 GCA_964539915.1 uncultured Acidobacteriaceae bacterium
AATCTGCATTCCCTGAAGCCCGGCGATCCCGTCAACCTGGAAGCAGATTTGATCGCAAAATACGTCGAGAAGATGATGAACGGCGATGCGGAAAGCTCGCTGACGGTGGAAGATTTGGTGCAGCAGGGATTTTGAAGGCAGCACCAAGCATAGATTGAATGTGCGCTGGAAATGCCGGCTTTGATCACCACGCGGCCTTCAATTCCAGTCCTGTGCAAGTGGCAGGACTTGGGCCTGAGATCTTGGAGCTCACAAAGGCAATCATGTTCACGCTTGCAGTTTCAGTTCATCCAGTTCGAGGAATTCTTGAATGATGGGCTCGGGAGATTTTTCCATTTCAGGGTACGAACCGAAGAAGATCGCACGGCCTTCGTGCAGAAACACGACCCGCTCGGCCAGCTTCTTGGCTAGGCGCATATCGTGGGTGACAACAATGCTCGTCAAGTTCAGTTGGATCTTGAGGCGTTTGATGAGATCCCCGAGCAACTGCGCCATCAGAGGATCGACCATCGTCGTGGGCTCGTCGTAAAGCACGCACTCGGGACGAGCGGCCAGGGCACGGGCGATGGCGACGGAGCGCTTCATCCCAGTCGAAAGATCCGAGGGCAGCAGGTCGCGCATCTCCTGCACCCCGACCATCTGCAGCAGGCCATCGACGATCTGGTAGGTCTGCTCTTCATCCAGTTCGCGCGTTTCGCGCAGCGGGAAGGCTACATTCTCGCCGACGGTCAACGAGTCAAAGAGCGCTCCGTTCTGAAAAACCATGGTGACTTTTTTCCGAATCAGTTCCATTTGCGCATCGGTGTAGTCGGTGATGTCCTCTCGAGCAACGATGATGCGTCCGGAGTCTGGCTTGAGAAAGCCCATGATGGTATGCAACGAGACAGACTTGCCCACGCCGCTGCGGCCTAGGATGCACACTGTTTCCGCGGGCAGCACATCGAAACTCACATGATCGAGCACGACGTTGTCGCCGAAGGCTTTGCAGACTTCTTTGAACTCGATGTAGGGCGCGGGTTTGGGATTGTCGGACATGAAACAGCTTCTAGCTGCTAGCTTCTAGCCTTGGTCTCTCTGCTGCATTTGCCAGGTCTTCCTGGGTGTTCAGGTTGCGGAACATCGTCGTCGAAAACCCGGCGACGCTCAGTTCGTTTTCTTCTATCACCTGGGTCTGCGGCGCAGTGAAGAGCGTATCAATTTTGTAACGCTCTTGGCGCAGGGACTGCTCTGCGGCGTCGGCGAACTCGCGGCGGTAGACCGCGCACAAGGGCTGCCAGCCTTCAATTGTCTTCGCTACTGTCACGGTTGACCGAGAATTGCGCGCCCGCCTGATCAAGTACTCTAACAGCGCCTGCGATACGAACGGCAGGTCGACCGCGAGGATCAAGTTCAGTTCGGCACAGGACATTCGCAAGGCGGCGTGAATTCCTCCCAGCGGACCGCACCCGCGGAATAGATCTTCCACGACCGGTGCGAAATGCGCAAATTTCGCGGGATCTCCTACAATGCGTACATCAGAACTGACGGTCTGAGCGATTGCCAATGCTCTGGTCAACAACGTGCAGCCGTCGAGCGCGACGAAGGCCTTGTCCGCACCCATGCGCGTGCTCTTGCCGCCAGCCAGGATAAAAGCAGCGACGTCGGGCGCAGTGCCGTTCATGAAACGATGATATACGGACGGAATGATGATTCACGGCCCCCGGCCTCCGGCAAGAGGTCGTTTTCTAACTTCGGTGATCGGGTCCAAAGACGCGATCCACAGGGTAACTCGCTCATCCGGCGGGCGTTAAGGCGGTACGTGCGGTTCCTATGCACGAAAGTAACCTACCCAAAGTGAAATCTTCGAGCGATGATGAACCTGCATCCGAGGGTTCGTCCACCCGGAAGTAAAAACATGCCACAAAAATTCATGGATGTGCTTATGCTTGGGCGCTGCTCTCACGAGTTTTCCTGGCCGCGCCGTGGTGGCGATGGCGACTACTACCAGGTCTGCCTGCTATGCGCCGCGGAATACAAATACGACTGGACCACCATG
>CAZILJ010000484.1:0-4213 GCA_964539915.1 uncultured Acidobacteriaceae bacterium
AAAACTTCTCAACGTCGAAGCTCCGCCCCGCGCCCAATACGTCCGCGTCATCCTGACCGAACTGAACCGCATGGCCAGTCACCAGCTGTGGCTGGGCACCCACGCGCTCGACATTGGCGCCATCACGCCGCTGTTCTACACATTCCGCGACCGCGAAGAGATTCTCAAGATTTTCGAAAAATATTGCGGCGCCCGGCTCACCACGCACGCCTTCCGCATCGGCGGCCTGCAATACGAGTCGTACGAAGGCTTCGAAAATGACGTCAGAAAATTCGTCAACTTCGTAAAGCCGAAGATCGACGAGTACGAGGAACTCCTCACCACCAACCGTATCTGGCTCGAACGCACCAAGGGCGTCGGCAAAATCTCCGGCAAGGACGCCATCGCGCTCGGCGTCACCGGCCCCGTCCTGCGCGCCAGCGGCGTCAAGTGGGACATCCGCAAGGCCCTGCCCTATGCGAACTACAAGAATTTCGACTTCGAAATCCCTACCGGGCAGAATGGCGACACCTACGACCGATACTTAGTCCGCATGGTTGAGATGCGCCAGTCGCTGCGCATCATCGAGCAGGCCGTCGAGGCCATCCCCGAAGGCCCCATCATGGCCAAAGTTCCCAAGGTGATGAAGCCCCCGGTCGGCGAGATCTATCACTCCATCGAAGCGCCCAAGGGCGAGCTCGGATACTTCATCGTCAGCGACGGCTCTACGCAACCCTACCGGATCCGCGTGCGCCCTCCGAGTTTCGTGAACCTGCAAGCGCTCGACGTGATGTGCCGCGGCCAGCTCGTCGCCGACGTCATCGCCGTCATTGGCACGCTCGACATCGTTCTCGGCGAGGTGGACCGCTGATGCACGCGTTCATCGAGTACATCCAGTCCTACCTCAACAGCGATCTCACTCCGGGCGGCGCCGGAAATATTTTCTGGGCCACGGTTTACATCCTGCTGGTCTTCGTCGGCCTCTCCATCGCGGTCATCGCGATGAACTGGCTTGAGCGAAAAATCCTCGCGCACATGCAAGTACGCCTCGGACCCATGCGCGTGGGCCCCCACGCCCTGCTCCCCCCCATCGCCGCCGCCATCAAGCTTCTGCTGAAAGAAGACATCATCCCCGCCGAAGCCGACGCGGCGATCTTTTGGATCGCCCCGTTCATGGTCGTGCTCGCGGCTTTCACGGTCTTTGTCGTCGTCCCTTTCGGCCCCACGCACGCCATCACCGACATGAATATCGGAATCCTGTTCATGCTGGGTGTGTCGTCGCTCAGCGTACTTGGTATCGTCATGGCCGGATGGGCGTCTAACTCGCACTATCCGCTGATCGGCGCGCTGCGCTCCAGCGCCCAGATGGTCTCCTACGAAGTTGCCATGGGGCTCGCGGTTTTGTCGGTCATCCTCATGACCAGCCTCAACCCCGAGAGCACCGGCACCCTCAGTATGATCGGCATCGTGCAAGCACAGTTCGCCCAGGGAGAATGGTTTATCTTCAAATTCTTCCCGCTGGGACTGATCGGATTCGTCATCTTCGCCATCGCCATGGTTGCCGAGACCAACCGCGCCCCCTTCGATCTGCCGGAAGCCGAATCGGAGTTAACCGCAGGATTCCACACCGAATACAGCGGTTTCCGCTGGTCCTTATTCTTCTTAGCCGAATACTCCGCCATGATCGCGGTCTCTTCGATTGCAGTCACACTCTGGCTCGGCGGATGGCTGCACCCGTTTCCCAACTTGCTGAACAGCCCCACCTGGGAGTTGATCTTTTCCCTTTTCCCCGGAATCAGTTTCGTCCTTCTCGCGCTGATGTGTTTCTACAACACAGCCCGCATGCCAAAGCATCCTCTGTTCCGGGTGCAGACCTTGGGACTAGCCGGGTTCGGCGTGGTCCTCGGTCTGATCGGCCTGATCCTTTTCATTCCCGCGGTCCGCGTACGCGTCACTGACATTTTCTGGTTCGCCACCAAAGTTGCCGCCTTCATGTACCTCTACATCTGGTATCGTGGCACGTTCCCCCGTTACCGCTTTGACCAGCTCATGAAAGTAGGGTGGAAGATTCTGCTGCCCATGGGACTCGCGCTCCTGATCCTGACCGCCGTCGTCGGCATGCGAACGGAACTCTGGGCAGAACTGCAAGGAGCGTTGCACCCATGATTCCCGCAGGCACGAATCCTCCCGTCGCCACCTCATTCTTCTTCTATCTGCTGGCCGCGACCATGATCATCGGCGGGGTGCTGGTGATCACGCGCAAAAACGCGGTTCACTCCGCGCTCGCGCTCATCTCCACGCTGCTCGCTCAGGCCGCACTCTACCTGATGCTCTATGCCCCATTCGTCGCTGGCGTGCAAATCATCCTTTATGCTGGCGGCATCATGGTCCTGTTCCTGTTCGTGATCATGCTGATCTCGATCGAGCGCGCCGAAAAAGAGCGCCAGTTCAACAAGCAATGGCTGGTCGGAATGGTCGCCGCCATCGCGCTCGGAGGCTTGTTCATCGCGGTCTATACGACCACGACAAAAGGAAAAATGCTCTTCCCCGAAGGCCGAATGACCTACGGAGAAACGCAAAATACCCAGGCGGTCGCTGCCCTGCTGTTCGACCGCAATGCCGGACAATACATGTTCGCCTTCGAAATCGCCTCCTTGCTGCTCCTTGTAGCGATCATCGGAGCGGTAGTCATGGCGAAGAAGAGAATTTGAAATGCGCAATCAGCACTTAGCGCTCAGCAAATACGGGAAATACAGCCCTTGCTTCGCTTTGTACCGGCCGGTATTCAGTCAGGACAGTCGAACGGGGAACTACTGCGAACCGAAAGGGCTGATTGCTGAATGCTAGAACCCAACATCTAATCCGCAATGGACACCATGCTCCACATCACGACGCTCCACTACCTGGTCCTCGGCGCAGCCCTGTTCCTGCTGGGCGTAATCGGCGTGCTCACCCGCCGCAACGTGGTCATCGTCCTGATGTCGATCGAACTGATCCTTAACGCCGTCAATCTGAACCTGGTCGCTTTCTCGCGTTACTGGCAAGGAATCCACGGACCGACGGCCCTGCACGGCCAGGTCTTCGCGATTTTCGTAATCACCGACGCCGCCGCCGAAGCCGCAGTTGGCCTCGGCATCCTGATCGCCTTCTTCCGTAATAAGGAGACGGTCAACGTAGACGAAGTGAACCTGTTGAAGTGGTGAAATCAGCCGTTAGCAATTGGCACTTAGCATTCAGCCATGAGATGTTCTTGCCGCGATCGGCAAGCGCTTGACGGCCAAATGCTAATTGCCAAGTGCTAAGTGCTCGGTCCCCCGGGGCTGTGTGCTGAATGCTGAGTGCTGAATGCTATTCCTAGAATACATCTACCTCATCCCGCTCTTCCCCGCCCTCGGCGCGGCGCTCATGTTCTTTTTCGGCCGCAAGCTGCAAAAGACTACGGTGAGCGCGGTCTGCGTCGGATCCGTCGTCCTCGCATTTCTCATGGCGTGCGGCGCTGTTCTGCAGTACACCAACTGGGCTCCCGCGCACGACCATCAGCCTTACCAGACAATTCTCTATACCTGGCTCGGCGACGACACCGGCCACCTGAATTACATCACCCAAAACGGCACCCCGGCTCCTCTTCAAGCCGACGCGGGATTCCTTCTCGATCCACTCTCGAGCATCTGGCTGCTATTCGTTACCGGCGTCGGCATGCTCATCCATATTTATTCCGTCGGCTACATGGCGCATGAAGGCGGCTACTACCGCTTCTTCGGGTACCTCAACCTCTTCATGTTCTCCATGCTCACCCTCATCCTCGCCAACAACTATGTGCTCATGTTCGTTGGCTGGGAGGGCGTTGGCCTCTGCTCCTACCTCCTCATCGGATTTTATTTCCATCGCAAATCGGCCGGCGACGCCGCCAACAAAGCGTTCATCGTCAACCGCATCGGCGACGCCGGATTCCTGCTCGGCATGTTCTTCATCGCCTGGCTCTGCGGTTCTCTGCGGTTTATCGATGTGACTGCTTTCGCCCACATGGGCCACCATTCAGCGGAAACATTGAAATACATCACCGCCGCCACACTTCTTCTTTTTGTCGGAGCCTGCGGCAAGTCCGCTCAGCTCCCTCTTTATGTCTGGCTCCCCGACGCCATGGAAGGCCCCACGCCGGTCAGCGCCCTGATCCACGCCGCGACCATGGTTACCGCTGGCATCTATATGGTCGCGCGCTCCAACGCTCTTTTCG
>CAZILJ010000485.1:0-2203 GCA_964539915.1 uncultured Acidobacteriaceae bacterium
CTGCCATGAGTGCAAATGCTCCCTCTTCTACTGACTCTGCTGCTTGCGCTACCTTCTACTTTCCGCCGGATACGGGACCGAGTTGCCGGATCAGTTCGATGACGGCTGGACCGATCGTCACAAAAATGATCGAAGGCAAAACAAATATCACCAGCGGGGGAACCATCTTGATGGTAGTCTTTGCAGCTTGTTCTTCGGCCCGTTGCCGGCGTTCCGTGCGGAGGGAGTCGGAATGCACTCGGAGAGCTTGGGCGACGCTGGTGCCGAAGCGATCTGTTTGGATTAGTGTACCAACAAGGGAGCGGATGTCGTCAACTCCGGTGCGATCGACCAGGTTGCGCAGGGCCTCGGCGCGGGGCTTGCCAGCCCGCATCTCAAGATTCACCAGGTGGAACTCATCGCTCAAATCGACATGGGCATGATGGAGATCCTGGCCAACCCGCATCAGAGCCTGGTCAAGGGCCAGACCGGCTTCGACGCAGATAACGGTGAGATCGAGGGCATCGGGCAAGCCGATGCGAATGCGATGCTGCCGGTCTTTAATCATGCGCTTCAGGATGAAGCGGGGCAGAAAGAAACCGAGGCCGGGAACACCGGCGAGCAGAAATAGATTATCAAAGCCGGAAAATAATGCGACGGCGGCGAAGCCGGCTGCAGCCAGTAGAAGACGCGCGCCGAAATAATAGTTGACGTCGATGGCATCGCGATACCCGGCCTGAATCAGCCAGGCGCGAGTGCGAGAGACATCGCTTGGAGAAAGCGGAATGGCCTTGCTGAGCGGATCGAGCGCCTGCTCCATGCGTTCGCGGAATGCAGGCTTGTTTTCTGGCGTCTGTTGCTGCTGCCCGCCCAGGGCGCGTAACCGGGCACCGAGCACGGAACTGGGGGTCACCGCGGCAGCTCCGAAGGCGAATACGGCCATCACCACAGTCAGGAATACGACGACGATCAATAGGATTGGCAGCATGCCTAAACCTGAATCCTGATTATCTTCCGGATCACGAAATATCCGACTGTTTGCAGAATAATTCCGACGACCAGCAGCGTGTGCCCGATGGGATCGGAGAACAGTGGGCGTATGAAACTGGGATTGAGCACGATCATGACGATGACGATGATCGGGGGCATGCCCATCAACAAGGCCATGGTGAGGCGTCCCTGAGCGGTGTAGACGCGTACCTGGCGCTGTATCTTGAAACGCTCACGAATCACATAGGACAGATTGTCAAGAATCTCAGCCAGGTTGCCGCCGGTCTCACGCTGCAGCATCACCGCGGTGACGAAGAATTTTACGTCGACCAGGGGCATACGCTCGGTGAGATTGATGAGCGCGTCGCGCACCGGCATACCGAACTTCTGTTCTTCGTAGAGCTGGCGAAACTCTCCGGAGACGGGTTCGCCCACTTCGTTGGTGATCATTTCGAGCGCGGTCGTGAAGGCGTGTCCGGCCCGAACCGCGCGCGCCAGGGTGTCGATCGCTTCGGGGAAAAGTTCCTCGAATTTCTCAAAGCGCTGATTCCGCCGAAACGAAGCGTAGGAGTAGGGCAGCAGGAACCCGACCAGCAGGGCGACCCATGCGACTTCAACGCGCTTGCTCAGGGCGTAAGCCACAACGGTGGCGGCGAGGCCAGCGAGAGCCGAAAAGCCCAAGAAGTTGCCGGCACGCATGGCGATGCCGCCCTGCACCAGCATTTTCTGGAGGTCGGCAACGCGGGAAGAGCGCCTGAGCAGATCGTCGAGAGCGGGAATCTGGCTGAGTTGCTCATCGCGCAGCAGGGCGAGTTCTTCTTCCGGGGCACGCTGGGGGGTCTGCCGCTCATTGGCGAGGCGTTCCTTGATGAGACGAGCCTGAGCGCTCCGCTGATCAAGCAGCGACATCGCGGCGAACACCGCGAGCGCGACCACGACGAACACCAGAATCGCAAGTAAAACTGCGGGCATCGTTAGTTCTCAGACCTCGGTTCTCGATTCAAATAGAGCCGGGCGCAGGCGAGTTCCCGAGGTTGCCAGGCGATCGGCAAACTGGGGCCGCATGCCGGTTGCCCGGAAGACTCCTCGAACCTTTCCGCTCTCGTCAATGCCGGTACGGTCAAAACTGAAGATGTCTTGCATCGCGATGGACTCCTCGTTCATACCAGTAATTTCCGAGATCGTGATGACCTTGCGTGTGCCGTCCGAAAGGCGCGCGATCTGCACCACCGCA
>CAZILJ010000486.1:0-20852 GCA_964539915.1 uncultured Acidobacteriaceae bacterium
CGAGCGCAGGCGCGAACTCTCGATTGCGATGGGCATAAAAGTGGACGCTGTCATGGAAGAATCGCAGCGTTGCGGCGTCCAGGTTAGCGCGGTACACCTCAGGCGACCTGACCGCGCGCGCTCTGTGCGAGGAATTCCGAGCCGCAGGTGTGTTTGTGGTGAGCCTCGATTCGAGTCCGGGTTCGGGTTCGGGTTCGGGTTCGGGTTCGGGTTCGGGAAAAACGGCCTTCCTGGAAACGACTCTTACCCAACTGCAGCCTCGCTATCGAGTCCGTCCTCCTGTGATCTGGGCGAGAATCTTGGTCGGGTATAGATGTCGGTGACTGAGGGAGAAGACAAGCCGCTGAAGCATCCAACGATTTTCAATGGCGCAGACGTTGCGCTCGTCACCAAGACCGAACTTGCGGATGCGGTGGAGTTCGATTGGAATGCCGCACGGACAGCTATTCAAGCGGTGCGGCCCGGAATACAGATTTTCCGTCTGTCGGCGAAAACCGGCCAAGGCATGGAAGAATGCTTGGAGTTTCTCTCGCGCAACTCTCGGAGCAGAAAACCTCCGTCAATTCTGCCAAAGGCGATGGAACGAAAAACCGCCACACTGTAGGGCGGAGTCGACACCCCTCTGCTGAAGCTTCGGTCAACCACTCCTCAAGAAACCCGTCAGCCCTTTAATTCGGCCCCCTTGAACAACTTAAGCATTTCCTCTTCCGCTGGCGGTTCGAGGACGTTATGCGCAGCAAAATCCTCGGCTTGTGGATACTTCGTCTCTCGAATGCGCTCCGCAGCTCGTTTGAAGTCGTAGGACGTATGCCGCCGTTGAACCTCGGGCCCCAGCAACAGCCAATCAGCGCCTGGTTCTCCAAATGGCATTCCCACGCTACCCGCGTTCACGACTCGAGTCTCTCCGGCCGTACGATCAAATTGCATATGAGTATGCCCGCAGACCACGAAAGGCGCGTGAATTCCCTGAAAGACCGGCAACAGCACCGCGTCTGGCGTCAAACGCGTGAATATCTCGGAGTCGTTTCGTGGTGTGGCATGGCAAAACAGCACCCTGCCCAGGCCGAGAATCCCTACTTGGAAGGTCGCCGGCCAACTGGCAATCACGCGCTTCTGTTCTGGCGGGAGCTGCTGCGCTGTCCAGCGCACAACCTGTCGAGCCTGTTCGGGGAGAGAACTGCTCTGCGTCCCCGCCATCTCGGCCAGTACCGCAACTTCGCCATTTCCTCGAATGAATTCCACTGGACGATCCAAGTCGAGTAGAAAGCTGAGCGTTTCAACCGGCATTGGCCCCGGCAGCACGTCGCCGCCGACCACGATCAGATCGACCCCCGCCCCCCGAATCTCCCCAAACACAGCTTCCAGTGCGGGAAGGTTTCCATGGATATCGTAGATCGCCGCGACGCGCAAAACGCACCTTCCAGTTGAAAAATTGCTTATTGAGAGAGCGGCTCCTCAGCCCGCGAAAGCCATCGCAAACAGCGGCCTTTAGCCCCGATAGCGGCGATCCACTCAAAACAGCTGCACTGCCTTGGCCTGCTGCACCGCCGGAATGCCCCGCAGTTTCGCCAACACTGCTTCGCTGACGCGCCCATCCACGTGAACCACCGCGATCGCCTCGCGCGGCTGATCCGATTCTTTCTGAACTTCTTTTCCAACCACGCGCCGTCCCAGCGAAAAATCGGCGATGTTGATCGACTCCTCTCCCAGAATCGTTCCTACCTTTCCGATCACGCCCGGCACGTCACGGTTCCGCAGATAAATTAAGCTGCGCTCCAGCGGCGCTTCCACGTCAATGCCATCCACATGCAGCAACCGCGGCGCGTTCCCGTGCAGCACTGCGCCCTTCACGATGTGCTCTTCCACGGAGGTCTTCAAGAAAATCGACAGCACACTTCCCGCGCCTCCGGTCGACGCTTTCGCTTTGTGCGACTCCAGCACATGCAGACCCCGTTCCTCCGCAATCGCGGCCGCGTTGACCAGATTCGCTTTTTCCTCGAGCGCCTGGTTTAGGATTCCCTTCAGCGCCCCGTTTCGAATGAGTTCCGTCTTCCACTCCGCAATGTGCCCGCTGTACCGAATCGAAATCTCTTCAATGCTCCCGTCCGACACCTGCGACAGGAACGACCCCATGCGCTCCGCCAGCACAATATACGGCTGCATGGTCGCATACTCCTCCGCCGAAACCGACGGCACGTTCACGGCGTTCTGAATCACACCGTGCTTCAGATACTCCTTCACCTGTTGCGCAATCTGAACGCCCACGGCCTCCTGCGCCTCGAACGTCGATCCGCCCACATGGGGCGTGAGCAGGACATTTTCCAGCGCCAGCAGCGGCGAATTCTTCGGCGGCTCTTCGGAAAAAACATCGATGGCAGCGGCCGCCACATATTTCTCCTTGAGCGCCTTGGCCAGATCCGCCTCATTTACTAATTCGCCCCGGGCACAATTCACCAGCCGGACGCCCTTCTTCATCTTGGCGATCGACGACTCATTGATCATCCCGGCCGTCTGCGGCGTCAGCCCGACGTGCAGCGTGATGTAGTCCGCCGCCGCATACAGTTCGTCGAGTCCGGCGAGCCCAATCCCGTGTTCCTTCGCGACTGCCACGGAAACAAAGGGATCATGGCCCACGAGTTCCATGCCAAAGGCTCGGGCCCGCCGCGCCACTTCTATACCGACCCGTCCCAGACCGATAATTCCGAGCGTCTTCGCGCGCAACTCCGTCCCTTGGAGCGATTTCTTCTCCCACTTGCCGGCGTGCATAAGGGCATCGGCACGGCATAAATGGCGAGCCATCGCCAGCATCATCCCGAGCGTCTGCTCCGCCACGGCGACGGCATTGGCTCCCGGTGTATTCATTACCGCGATGCCTTTGTGAGTGGCCGCTTCCAGATCAATGTTGTCCACGCCGACTCCGGCGCGGCCGATCACGCGCAGCTTTTTCGCATGCTCGAGAAGCTTGGCGTCTGCCTGTACCGCCGAACGAACGATCAGCGCATCCGCAGACTCCAGATGTTCCTCCAGCTTCCCGTCGAGTTGATCCGCCGTAAGCACGGTCCAGCCCGGCTCTTGCAGCTGCGCCACCGCCGATCGAGAGATTTTTTCCGCTACGATGATTTTCACGAATGATTCCTTTAAATGGAGAATCTTGTTTTCAGAAATCCGCTGATTACGGTTTTTCATTGACCTGAAAATGACCGGAAGATGACACCCCTCTGACACACCCTTTCGTCTGACTTTCTAGACTCTTTACTCACTGGGCCCCAGCCCTTGGGAGAACACGATGAAAACGTCTCAGACACTTCAACCCATCAAAATAACAGTGCTCGCGGTGCTGCTCTCTCTCACGCTCGCCTGCGGCTACAACGCCAAGACCACACCCGCGATGGCCGGGTCGATGCCCACGATTGCTGCACTGAGCCCGTCCAGCACAGCAGCAGGCAGCCCGGCGTTCACTCTAACCGTCAACGGAAGCAACTTTGGCAGCAAGGCGGTTGTGAACTGGAATGGCGCCGCCCAAACCACCACGATGGTGAGCGCCAATCAGCTAACCATGGCCGTTCCGGCCGCAGCCGTCGCGACTTCCACGACCGTTAGCATCACCGTGACCAACCCCGCCACTTCGGGAACAGGCATGTACGGAGGCGGAGGGACACTCGCCGAGACATCAAGCCCCATGAGCTTCGCGATCAACTAGAGGCTCCGCCACGGCCAGGGGGCGGGCCGCGCGTGTCCCCTTTCGCCTGCCCCTGTTCATCCCAGTCCTATCGGGCATTGGGATCCGGCACCTGGGTGTAGCCGGCCGGCGCGTCGAACAAGCTGGCGTCCAAGCGGTCCTTAGAGTATGACGTAACTTCGATTGTCATATCCATCAGGGAGCCAGCCGCCGCGGCAGGCTGTGGCGTGCCGTTGCTGTTTTTGCTATTCGGGCTAGCGCTGTCGCTCGGTTGCTGCTGCTTCTTCTTTCCAAAAAGTCCGCCTAGCTGCTTGCTGATCGCTTCTTTCGTGCTTGTCGGTGTAGAGTTGTCGTTCGAGGGCGGCGGAGTCTGCGGCTGTGTTTTCTGCTCCGCCTGTCCGCCCGCACTCTGTCCGTCCCCGGCTTGTTCATTCGCCATCATGCCGAAACTGGTGTACTGCACCAGTGGCATTCCGTCCATCTTGATGGCATTCTTCTTGAACTCTTCGGTGGCTTGCGACATCTGCGGATTAGCCATCCCGACCGAGCCCGGAAGCCAGTCCAACTCCTTCGCCATCTTCATGTAGAAATCCCGCACCTCTTCGTAGCCCGGGATCGTGCCGTACCAGGAGTCAGCGGTCATCCAGAATGAAGGATTGGATTTCTCCAGGTCTGCTTCCGTCTTCGGATCAGTGGATTTGAACAGCATATCCACGCGCATCTTCATCTCCCTGGCCGGAATGTCCAACACGGTGCGCGTCTGACCCGTGGCCTGCATGTCGAATTTGGGATCCATGGTGACACTCTGTGCGTCTCCATGCTTGGCCGCGGTCTTGGCCTGCTCGGCCTTCATTTTCTCTCGTGCTTGTTCCATCTGTTGCCGGAACTGATCGAAGGTTTGAATCCAATAGGATTTCTTCACGGTATCAACGTGGATGAATCGCTTTCCTTCGAGGTCGATAATCTCTACCGTGCCCGTCGCCTGTTCCGTCCGCATCTGGTTGTTCCGAACCATCGTCGTAGACAGTTGCGGCGCCGTCGCCTGGCGCGCGTTCTTGCTGAATACTCCCAGCGTTTTGGTAACGCCAACCAGTGCTCCGCCTGTCACCTTGCTCTGTTGGGTGTACTTAAAGTCCGCCCGGCTTGTGCCTGCCGTCAGGATGGTCACCGCAATTGCTGCCAACACTGTTCTAAGTCGCATGAGCTGCCCCCAAGCATCGCTTGAATTTCCCCTATTCGTGTGCTGTCACGCTGGTTCCGCAACGGCTCTACATCATCGGGTCATCGCCGCCGCGAAGCTACGCGCATACACCTCTTGCGCCGCCCGCACCGCGGCGCCATATTCCACGCTGCGATCGGTCACGCGAGCCAAAACGTGTTCGAGCGCCCCCAGAATCCCAATCGTGTCGAGATAATCGTAGTACCCAATATGCGCGATACGGAACAACTTGCCCTTCATCTCACCCTGCCCGTTCGCGACGACAGCGTCAAACGATTCACGGAACTCTTTTACGATCTTGCTTGAGTCGACTCCGTCCGGCGCGCAGATCGCAGTCAGCGCAGCCGCCGGCGAAGACGCATAGAGTTTCAATCCCAAAGCCTTTGCGCCCGCCCGCGTCATCTCCGCACAAATCTCCGCATTGTGGACCAGTTCTTCCCGGCCTTTGACCAGATTGCCGCTCCCCATGCCCCGCACAAACGTGAGCGCCGCTCCTAGCGCCGCAAACAGCGAAGTCGCCGGCGTATAAGCTGATTCTCCCTTGGCCGCTGACTTCCGTTCCTTGCGCAGATCAAAGTAGTACCGGGGCGAAGTTGTCGTTTCCATACGCTTCCACGCGCGCTCGCTGACCGCGCAATATGCCAGGCCCGGAGGCATCATCAGCGCTTTTTGCGAGCCGCCAATAATCACGTCCACGCCCCAGCTATCGACATTCAGGTGAGTCGTTCCCAGCCCCGTGATCGCATCCACGACCAGAAGCGTGCCGTCGCCGTGAGCTCGCACAATCTTCGCGATAGCTTCCACGTCATGCCGCGCCCCGGTCGAACTCTCCGTCGCCTGCACAAATACTGCGCGCACATCCGAGGTTACCTGGGATCGAATGGCCTCCAGTGAAAACGTCTCGCCGTACGGAACGCTCAGTACGTCCACCTTGCAGCCGAAGGCCTTGGCCAAGCCCGTCCAGCGCTCGCCGAACTTTCCCGCCGTCAGCACCAGCACCTTGTCGCCGGGGGAAGTCAGGTTCGACACCGATGCCTCCATCACGCCTGTGCCCGAACAAGCTAGCACCAGCACATCGTTCTTCGTACCGACGAATTCCTTCATGTCGGCCAGCACCTGCTGAAAGAGCGCTCGGAAGTCTGCGGTTCGATGATGCGCCGTAAACGATGCCATGGCTGTCTGCGCCGCCGGCAACAGGGGCGTTGGCCCAGGAGTAAAAAGACGATTCTTATGCAGCATCGACAAGATCCTTATGAGGGGAGTAGCTGATTAGTGTACCGGAACCGCGCACGCAGAGCACGTTTTCGCCCGCGATTCTTCTAGCGCAAGATCCTGTCGACCGCTGTGATCGAAGTCACAGGAGGTCGACTAGCGAGAGCAGAATCTTCGAGGGGACCGCGTGGCGCGAATGTGAGCTTTGGCTCCGAACTCATGGCATGGTTGAACCAAGCCGAAAAGCAGCGAAAAGGTATATGCAAAGCTCCCGTGGGGCGAAGAAGGTGCAGTTGTCGACGCAGAACGAGCTCAACCGCGTCCAGTTTTTGCCGCAACTATCTCTGGCTGGGCAATGTCGTAGGCTTCGAAACCTAATCCTTCGTCCTGGCAAACAACGCCTTTGCGATCTCCCCGTTGAGATGCGCATTTCGTTCATTTTCATCCCTAAACGTTTGAAAGTGAAACTGTTTGTGCTGGGCCCGCAAGACGGGTAGCGACGATTTCATCAGGAGCGGCCGAACTGAATCACGACCTTCTGCTGCACGTAGGAGTCAGACGCCCCTGGTGGCATCTGTATTTCCAGCTTTCCGGTCTTCCTGAAAACGGCACCTTCCACGGTGGAGATCTGGCCGGGATTCCACATATCCAGTGCGTAGCGCGTCCCCGCGCGTCCGGAGACCTCCAGAGTCAACTCCGTTCTTCGAGGATTCCATGATTCAGAAAGAACTCGCAGGCCTCGGCCTGCGCTTCCCAACGGGGGCAGCTGGTTCGACAGTGTCAAACCGAAATCATTCTTTACACGGATCACCAAGGTATTCCGACCGCTGCTCACAGGGAATCGCACCCACAAATGCTGATCATTCTTGTTCGGCTGCATTTTGAATGGCAAAGGGCGCCCGTTCATCTCGACACTGATCACGTGCGCGCGCAGGCTGAAAGCCGGTGAAAATTCGACCGAGCAATCTCCGGTGGGCTTCGTCTCGAGTACGGCCGTGTCGGCTGTATTGCGATATTGAAAATCGACGACAGCGTCCCCGGCGCGGATGTTGTGAATCGCGAAGGAGGTCCAGTCCGATGGAACATGTGGAGCAAGCGTGATCTGGCGTTGTTCCGCGTCGATCTGCAGGCCGAACATGCCGCGCAGGATTGGGCTGATCACCATGGCCGCAGACCAGATCTGGTGAGGCGAACTCGTCGCAAACGACTGGTAGTAATCTCCGGAAAGAACTTCGGTAAAGTGACCCAGGGAGCCGTCGGCGCCGAGGAGCGCATTAGCGCGCAGATTAGAGTAGGCGGGAAAGGCTCGATGATAGCGGTATTCAGCCACCGAGGCCCATCCGGTGAAGAGCGGCCAGACCGAGCCGTAGTGATAGCCCGACCCGTCATAAAATCTGGACTTCCGAGAAATGATTCGCATACCCCAGTCCGTCTGATGATCCTCGGCCGCAAGTTGCGTGATGGTCTGGTCTGCGTGGTCTGGGTCGGACAGACCGAACCACATGGGCACGGTGGTCAGCACGCTGGTCTCATCGGCGGGCTGGTTATCCGGCTTCAAACCATATACATAACTTCTCTTTTCAGGCGACCAGAAGGCCCGATCGAGTGTCGGCTGGCTATGTTCGAACTCCGACGCAATCTGCTTGCTGATGTCGTTCTTGCCGACGAGACGAGCCAGATTCGAAAGCGCCCGCAGCGCCTCGACCGCGAGTCCTGCCTGGTAATACTCACTCTTGACCGGAAGCAGAGGGCCGCCTTCGATCCATCCGTGACCGACTCCGAGGTTCTGTGCGAGCCCCTGCGAATCATAGGTCGAGTGGAAAAATTGATAAGCGCGCCAAACGTTATCCCACTGGTCGCGCGCGAAGGCGACGTCGCCACTCTGGACTGCATAGTCATTCATCGCAATGATGAACAGCGGCGTTGCGTCGGCGGAAACGTAGGCGTAGGGGTAGTCTTTGAACCACGGAACCAGGCTTGCACTCTGCGAAATCTCATGCGGAACCTTGCCATCTTGCCGCTGAAATTTGCTGACGAAATCGAGAGCGGTGCGGGTGGTAGAGTAATCACCTTCGGCGTTAAGCGCCAATGAAGTCCACAAAGAGTCTCGCCCGAAGAACCAGGCGAAACCCGGACGTTGTCCCACGCCCGAAGTTCGATATCCCGCGACTAGTCCGGCACCGAGATACGGGTTGTTTACCATCCCTTGAATTGTGCTGATGCGCGCCCAGTCGTAAGCTTGCTCGAGGGCCGCGTCGGGCATTTCGAGGCTTACCGTCTTGTCGAGATAAGCGCGGTAGTACTCGGCCGATTCGTGGATCGAGTCCGCATATGACGATAGCAAGTGCTGATAAATCTTCTCGGCGTCGGCACGTCCAGTGACCGACGCAGCGATGACCAGGACTTTGGTCTCTTTTCCTTTTTGCGTTATGCCCAGGCTCAGAGAGTTTTGGTCGGATGAGGAATAGTTAGTCTCATAGGCGAGATGAGCGGTGTTCGCGGTCGGCGAGCCCACCAACGCAGCGTACTTTCGCGCCTCTTCGCCGAACAGAATGGCTCCTTGCTTCGGGTCCCAATCGACAAACGTACCGCCCAGACCTGCGGGCCATTCCAATTGGAAGTCGCCAGTAAATCCGGCTTCCACTTCCAGCGGTTCCTCGGTCTCAACCTCGAAGAGTATGATCGCGCCTGGTTGGTTCACGGGAACACATAGAGTTTCACGGACGCGAAAAGAATCGCCGACATACAGGATGGATGCGGACTCGGGCTGAACCGTCAGCTCGCGTGCAAGACTTTCCGCCTGCAGAGCGCGATCGCGAACGTGGAAGGTGAGGTGGAAGTCGCGAAAGATCTTCAGCGGATAGACCCAGGCCTCGAACCGTCCCGCTTCGTTGCCGAACAATCCCGCGCGAGCACCGACGACTGGAAGAAACTCCCAGGTGCGAATCGTCCGCGTTAATTCGCGCGCGGCCGCTGGAGCTGGCGCCGGTTGTTGAGCTTGAGCAAGACCCGCGCGGGTCATGCAGATTCCCAGCAAGAACGCGCTACCGAAAACGCGGCATGCCAAGCTGGCACGCCGGACACAAACGAGGGAAAGATTCATTGCTGCCTTCACTTTAGAAACGGGAATTCGACGCGACCGGAACTTGCAAACTCGCGGCACCCTGAATATAAGAAATAGGGGCGAATTCTAGCACGAGCCGAGTAGGGCAGGTAGCGACCTCTTGTTTTCTTCACGCCGGTTTTTTCTGAAATCTCTCAACCGTTCGGCAATTGCGCTTTCGCTTGAAAGCGTACTGGCAATGGCTCGCCCGCCCTGGTTGCGAGCGAACTCCCCACCGCAGCAGAAGCCAGCCTCCCCGAAGGAGGATCCGAGAGCGCCGGGCGGCGACTTGGGCATTCGTTTCGTCAACATCGGGCGCGCGTCTGGGCTGAACGCGAAAACGATCTTCGGTGGCGAGCACAAGAACAAATACCTGCTGGAAACCACGGGCTGCGGCGTGGCCTTCTACGATTACGACAATGATGGCTGGCTCGATATTTTTCTGGTGAACGGCACGCGGCTCGAGGGTTTTTCTGCCGGGACTGAGCCGACTTCACACCTGTTTCGCAATAATCGCGACGGCACGTTCACCGACGTGACCGCGAAGGCTGGAGTTGCCCACTCTGGATGGGGGCAAGGCGTTTGCGTCGGGGACTATGACAATGACGGATGGGATGACCTGTTCGTCACCTATTTCGGCAAGAACGTTCTCTATCACAACAACGGTGACGGTACGTTCACCGATGTCAGCCAGAAAGCTGGCGTGGCGGGCAAAGGCGCGCGCTGGAATACGGGATGCGCATTTGTGGACTACGATCGCGACGGACGTCTGGATCTGTTCGTCGCCAACTACATTGATCTCGACCTGGCCACCGCGCCGGTGCCGGAATCAGGTCCGTGCCTCTACAAGAGTGTGATGGTCGCCTGCGGGCCACCGGGTCTGCAGGGCGGCAAGAATATCCTGTACCACAACAATGGCGATGGGACGTTCACCGACGTTTCCGAGGCGTCTGGTATTCTCAGTGCGAACGGCACCTACGGCTTAGGCGTGCTCACCGCGGACTTCGACAACGACGGCTGGCCAGATATTTATGTCGCCGACGATTCCACCGCCAGCGCGCTTTACCAGAACCAGAAGAATGGCAAATTCCAGGACATCGCCATTGAAGCGGGATGTGCGCTGAGCCCCGATGGCAAACCGCAAGCGGGGATGGGAGTCTCGGCCGCAGACTATGATCTGGACGGAAATCTCGACATCGTCAAAACCAATTTCGCCGGGGATACTCCGTCTCTCTATCACAATCAAGGTGGGGCCAATTTCGAAGATGCTACGTTCACCGCAGGACTGGGCGCGCATACCCAATTCCTAGGCTGGGGATGCGGATTTTTCGACATGGATAACGATGGCTGGGCGGACATTCTGATCTGCAACGGGCATGTTTATCCTGAAGTCGAGCAACTGAAGACCGAAGCTGGTTATGCGCAACGCAAATTGCTTTATCAGAATCTGCGCAACGGTCATTTCGCCGATGTTTCGTTTCAGGCCGGACCGGGCATCTCGGAGCCGAGTCCGTCGCGAGGGGCAGCGTTTGGAGATTTCGACAATGACGGAGACATCGACGTGGTTGTTAACACGGTCAACGACTTTCCCCAGTTGCTGCGATGCGACACGAAACTCGATAACAATTGGATCAAGATTCGCACGATCGGAACGAAGTCAAATCGCAGCGGCATTGGAGCGCGGTTGAAGTGCGTGACTCATCTGCCTGGAGAGCAGAAACCCCATCAGCAGATCGACGAAGTTCGCAGCGGCGGCGGTTACTGCTCGCAGAATGATCTGCGGGTTCACTTTGGATTGGGCAAGGCCGAAAAGGTCGATGTGCTTGAGATTCGCTGGCCGAGTGGGCAGACCGATACGCTGAAAGACATCAAGGCAAACCAGGTGATCTTTGTCAAGGAAGGCGAGGGGATCAACCGTACGATGCAGTTCCCGGAAAATTCAAAAAAGGGCAAGTAGTTGCTACGACGGCTTCTTCGTCTCCGCTTCAACGGCAACCCCGGAGCCCTCTTTAATCGTGTGAATCTGATCGACCAGGAGATTCGCGAAGCGCTCCGTCAATCCACTCGGCCAACGTATTTCGATCCATTCAATCTTCGCGGCCGCCCCCAGGCCGAAGTGTACTCGCATATCGCTGTTCGAGATGTAGCTGGAACCGCTGCGGACTTCGTCCACAAGAACGCGCGCCCCTGTCTTCACGCGAATGCGAGCGCCAATGCCGTCGCGGTTCGATTTCGTGCCGACCGTATGAATCGCGACCCAGTGATTTGCATTGCGAACCTGATTCGCCAGTAAACTGGGTGCGGCATTCATGTTGCTAACGACGATCGAGACTCGGCCATCGTTCCAAAGATCGCCAACCGCAAGCCCGCGCGAGGAGGCCGCGGTTGTGATGCCGGCTCCTGCGGAGGCGGAGATGTCGCTGAAAGTACCGTCGCCGTTGTTGTGATACAGAATCCTCGGTTCCTTGTAGCTACTGCCAAGGTGTTGGCTGTCGACTTCGGGATACACATGGCCATTGACCAGAATCAAGTCAGGCCATCCATCATTGTCGATATCGAAAAACATCGTTCCCCAACCGAGATATTGTGTGTAGAGGCCTAGACCCGCGGCGGCCGTCGCGTCGGTGAAGGTGCCGTCGCCGCCGTTCTTGTAAAGAGTAGAAGTGTCGTCGGAAAAATTGGTCTTGAAAATATCGAGATGGCCGTCGCCGTTATAGTCAGCTACGGTCGAGCCCATTCCCGCCTGTTCGCGGCCGTCTTCGTTGAAGGCTGCACCCGAGGTGACGGCTACGTCGGTGAACGTTCCATCGTGATTGTTGTGATAGAGAATGCTGGGCGTACTGTCGCACGCGACGAAAATGTCATCCCAGCCGTCCTCATCAAAGTCGAGCGTCGAGACGCTGAAGGCGTAGTGGCCATCGGTTCGGTCGAGGTGCGCCTTGGTCGTGACGTCTTCAAACGTGCCATCGCCGCGATTGTGATAGAGGATGTTCTTTGCACCCGCCAGCCCGCGTGGGCCGCACATCACCGGAACGCCCTTCCAGATGCACGTTGGGCGTTCTCCGGGCGCAGGCGCGGTGGCCAGGTCGAAGTCCACGTAATTGGCCACTACCAGGTCGAGGCTGCCATCGCGATCGTAGTCGACAAAGGCACAGCCCGTGCCCCAGGCCTTACCCGATCCGGCGACGCCGGCCTTCTCGGAGACTTCGGTGAAGACGCCGTTCTGGTTGTGGTAGAGCCGGTTCTTGCCATAGTAAGTAACGTAGAGGTCCTCCCATCCGTCGTTGTCGTAGTCGCCGACGCAAACCCCCTGGCCCCATCCGGTTGCTGTGAGTCCTGATTTGGCGGTGACGTCAGTGAATGTGCCGTCATGATTATTTCGATAGAGGCGGTTGCTGGGGCCTTGCCCGGCGGGAAATCCTTCCAGCTTTGTGCCGTTCACGAGAAAGATGTCGGGCCATCCGTCATTGTCGTAGTCGAAGATGGCCACACCAGTTCCAGTGGTTTCAATAATGTATTTCTTCGTGACGAGGCCGCCAAAAATGTTTTGCGCGGTCAGGCCGGCTTTCTCAGCGATGTCGGTGAAGGTCGCGGCCGGGGCCGCCGGAGGGACCGCTGGCTTTTGCTGCGCGCATAGACTCAGCCCGGGAAGCAGCAAGAAAACCCAGGCAACGGCTCGGCAGCCGGGATATTTCGCCGTGAAAGAGAAAACCTGAAATCGCATGGCCCCCAATCGATGGTAGGTTCCAACCCGCTTGGGGGTCAAGCTGGGACCGGGATTCTTCGGGATTCCCTATCGTGACAGAAAAAGACCTCGAGCCAACCTGAACCTTTCGCTTCTCGTTCGGCGGGTGATACAGCGCGACCTGGAGGCGGCGAGAGATGAGCGTGATCGCCGGTTAGTAACAGTTACCGCTCGACTGTCCAATCCAGGGCCGGGTGGGGCTCAAAAGGCCCGCAGTTTAGTCCTTCCAGCCAGAAAAGATGGAATCTTCGCCCGTTCTGTAACGAAACGGATGGGGCCTGCACTATTCCCAAGAAGCCAATGACGCGCCCTCCACGAATTCGAGATCGCTCTCAGACCCAGCGTTGTCCGCCACCGCCCCGGAAGCTCGTTTCGCGAATGGCGCAGCCCGGCGCCTTCCAATCGATGCTTCTGAAAGCTTTCGAACTGTCCCGGCCCTACCGAGACGTGGTTCTCTTGAAAGAGTTTCAGGGGCACAGCCTTGCGGAGATATCTTCCATTCTCGGAATCAGCATCGACCGAGTGTCGGTTCGGTTGAAACGCGCTCACCGTGCAATCGGTTCCCTGGGAGATTCCGACCCCGTGGAGTTCAAGGAATGAGAGTTCTAGCGAACTCGCTCAAGCGAGTCTGGTCCGCGACTTCCTGGTCCGCGCAAACCAGGTTTCTCCAGCTCGTCGCAGTCGTTGAACGTACTGTTCCGACTGCTACCGTGATTGCGTTGAGTATCTTTCGGTAAGGAACCATAGCACTGCCCAGGTGAGGAGTAACAAACCATGGAATGGGAGTTCTGCTCACGATTTCTTGCTTCCCGTTGTCGTCTTCTCCTTTTGGTTTCCGATATTCCGAGCAGAACCCCGCGATGAAAAATCGCGAATCGTCAGGGCCGCCGCGGCAACCGACGCACGCTGCAAGCAGTCGAAGGTGCCCCGATTCTTAACTCTCCAATTACGAGTCGAATTCAGTCCCGGAGGTGATTTATGAACGGATCGAGTGATTTGAAGCCATGCCGGGTCATGGCACTAACTACCTTGCTGTTTGGGGCGATGGCTACGACATTGCTTCCGGCCTATGGTCAACAGGAAGTCGCCCCAACCTGGTATGACCCGTGGGCCGCGCCAAATACCGCGGTTGTTCACTCATCTCAACCTCGAGAAGCCCTTCACCGGCCTCAACCGAGGATCAAACCCGTGTCTTCATCTCGCAGTGCTGCGAAATCTAACGGGCATCGCCAACCCAGAGAGCGTCACCTTGTGGTGATTACAAGAAAATAGAGACCTCGTCTCGAGGCAATTCGCTCGGGGGGACGTGGTATCTCGTTTTTCTTGGCGTCGTGGCCGCGAAAACACGGCTCCTATATCGGACAGTTTGGACTTCACTTAGTGGTTGACTGGCGCTTGGGCTATGCCGACGTTTGTGTCCGCGCCGCCGTAATAAAACAGGTATCGATCACCTCGTTGCAACATGCCTTCCACGAAAACTACGTTGGGGACTTGACCGATTTTCTCCCAATCCTTCTCCGGCCAGAATACGGGCTCATCGCTTCGCCACAGTAACTTCCTGGGGTCGTTGCGGTCGAAGATCGCAATCCCGGTGCGGTACACCAACTTGTCGTCCGCTCCGTTGTAGATCAGAACGATTCCGTCTGGGGTGACGATCGGGGCCGGTCCCGGCTCGGCAACACGCGAATCGAAGCGATCTGGCCTTACCGGTAACACGGGAATCTGCGTGGCTTCGGTCCAGTGAAGCAAATCGGTGGAGGACGCCAGGCCTGCCTGGTCTTTGTTGTCGGCGGTGGTGCCCAGGAAATACATCCAATATTTTCCATGGATCTTCTGCGGGACGATGGCGCCCGATTTCGTCCACTTCACGTTCCAGTTCCCTTTGTAGGCTGGGATAATGACGCCTTTACGATTCCAATGAATCAGGTCTTTGGACGTCGCGAGACCAAGTTGCGCGTCCTTTTTGTTGTAGCCGGTGTAGGTGAGGTAGTAAGTCTCACCGAATTGGACAAGGCGCGGATCTTCGACGCCGCCGTCTTTCTCGTACTCCTCAGTGGGGCTTAGAACCGGCTGATCGCGACGATTGAAGTGGATTCCGTCGCGGCTCTCGGCGTAGCCCAGCCGCGATGTGCCTTGCTTGTCCTGAGCGCGGTAGAGCATGACGATCTTATCGCCACGTACGGCCACGGCCGGGTTGAAAGTGCCCGCTGCTTCCCAACCGTTGCCGCGCGGAGCAATCACAGGTGTGTCCGACACGCGGTGCCACGGACCGAATGGCAGCCGTGGGCTCCCCTGCGCCGCCAAAAACGTTAACAACGCAGGCAGGGCAAACATTCTGGCGCGAAGGGAACGAATCAATTGCAATGCTCCTGTCGACACCGGGATTGACAAAAACAAAAAACGGCAGGGCCGACCCCCCCGCCGTTTTGCGATCTTGCGTTTTGCCAGAACTACTTCTTGTTCACAGCCTTCTTGAGTTCGGCTCCAGGGCTGAACTTCGCGACTTTGCGAGCCGCGATCTTGATCGTAGCGCCGGTTTGCGGGTTGCGTCCGTTCCGCGCTTTTCTCTGCGACACAGAGAAGGTCCCAAAACCTATCAAAGCCACCCGATCTCCTTTTCGGAGTGCAGATGTAATGCTGTCCACGGCGGTATCAATGGCAGTCGTGGCCTGCGCTTTACTGATTTCACACGCGCCTGAGATCTTGCCAACCAGATCGGCCTTATTCATAGATTCTCCTCGTAGGTCTCTTTTCATGCCCAGCCTAGACCGGCACGAATGATGGTTATGGCTGAGTTGGGAAACCTGACGGCTCGTATTCTCCTCCGTCTGTGGAGAAAGTCAACTGTGAAAATCCGCGCCGGAAGCCTGTTTTGCACTACTCCGGCCTGAAACAGGCCTAACCAGGCGACTTTCGAGGCTGGTGAGAGGTTTTTTCCTCTGCCCTCCACAGGCCACTGCTTGTGTGCACAGGATGTACACAGGGCAGCGGGCTTTCCGGCTTGCGCGCAAGCCAGTTTGGGTGCAAAGTCGAAACAGGAGAATCGGTTTTGAAGATGCAAGGGTCCCAAGAGCTGAAGGCACCGGCGGAAGTTTGTCTGCTTTGCGAGGGTACAGGATGGAAACCAGCCGGCTCCAATGAGGGCGGCAGCAGAAATGATCGCCGCGTTACGCGCTGCGACTGCCGACTGCGAGCACGAGGACAAAATCTGCTTGGCGCCGCCCGAATTCCCCGCCGCTATGAGCACTGTGAGCTCTCCAACTACGACACCGACTTTCCCGGCGCGAACCCGTCGCTGGAGGAAGCCCACTTTGTGGCTTCGGGCTTTGCGAAAAAATGCGATCCCCGCGGTGACAAAGGCCTGCTAATCATTGGCAAAATTGGAACTGGCAAAACGCACCTGGCAGTTGGAATCATTAAGGAATTGATCGTTCACCGAGGCATCCCCTGCCTGTTTTATGACTATCGTGAGCTGTTGAAGGAGATCCAGAATTCCTACAACTCGACCGTGCAGACCACCGAGCTGGACGTGCTGCGGCCTGTGTTCGAGACCGATGTGCTGGTGCTCGATGAGCTGGGAGCTGTAAAACCCACTGAGTGGGTGTGGGACACAGTCAGCTTAATCCTAAACACGCGCTATAACGATAACCGCACCACGATTATCACCACGAATTTTGACGATCAGCCAGCAGCGGGCGCTTCCGGGTCCATTTCGCCCGCCAGGGCCGCCAGCCGTGGCGAAACGCTGGGGGACCGAATCGGCGAGCGCATGCGGTCGAGGCTGCACGAGATGTGCCGCATCGTCACGCTGGATGGAACCGACTTCCGCCAGAAATTCCGCAGCGCCAACTTTCGGTGACCAGTGTCGCTATCTCCCAACCGGGCCTCACGAATGTCTATACATCGGTGTCCCCAGTGTCTTCTGGGTTGGTTCCCAATAGAATAAATTCGTGCTGACTGAGCGTCTGGAATTCGCGCCTGAGCGAGATGCAGAAGTCCTTTCTTCTGTTCCCGCCGCCCCGGCGGTCTTTCTTCTGAGGGGAGCGGACGCCCAGGCCGAACCGTATGTAACCAAGACAGCCAATCTCCGACGTCGCCTGCAGCGGTTGCTCGGGCCAGTGGAAGAACGGACCAAAAAGCTCAACCTGCGCGATCGCGTGCGTGGGATCGAGTACGCTCCCACGGGTTCTGACTTCGAGTCTGGGTTTTTGCTCTACCGCGTCCTGCGCGCCGTTTTCCCCAAGACTTATCAGAAGCGGCTGCGATTCCGCTTCGCGCCTTTTGTGAAGTTGCATCTCGAAAACGAATACCCGCGAGCTTCGATTACGACGCGGGTAGGCCGGCTGGGCGGGCGTTCTCTCTATTACGGCCCCTTCGTTTCGCGGGTTGCCGCCGAGAAGTTCATGAACGATTCGCTCGACTTCTTCAAGATGCGGCGCTGCGTCGACAATCTGCATCCCGACCCAAAATTCCCCGGATGCATTTATTCCGAAATGAAAATGTGCCTGGCTCCGTGCTTCAAGGGCTGCAGCGATGAGGAATATGTGACGGAAGTGAATCGCGTTCAGGCTTATTTTGATTCCTCCGGAGACTCTTTGCAGCGCGAGCTTTCGGCCGAGCGCGAAAGCGCGTCGGGTCGGCTGGCATTTGAAGACGCGGCTGCGATTCACGCCCGAGTAGAAAAACTTAAGCCCATCCTGAGCCAGCTCCCGGAAATCGTACAGCGGCTGGACCGTCTTTCCGCACTGATGATCCAGCCGAGCCCTATTGCAGGATCGGTAACCTTCTTTCGGGTCGATGCCGGGAAGATTTCGGGCCCGATTCCCTTCTGCATTCAATCTGCGGAGCACGCAAAATCGCAGTCCATGGAATCGCGGGTGCAGGTAGCGCTGGATGCATTCCCGCCAGCGAAGGCGGGACCCGCGTCGGAAACCATGGAGCATCTAGCCTTGCTCAAGCGTTGGTTTTACAGGGGGAGCCGGACTGGCGAACTATTTTTCGCCGACACCAAAGGCGAATTGCCGATGAGACGCATCGTGCGCGGAATCTCGCGAGTGTTTCGTGGCGAGAAGCCGGATGCGGAAATCAGCAGCCGTTCTGAGAATGCTTGACCCCCGCCGTTCCTTATCCGTGGACCGGCGTTTCGGCGACCTTCCGCGCAAACCATCGCCGCCCCACCCATCGCAACACTCTCCAACTTACCGCACTGACTGCCGCAATGGTCGCCAGCCATAAGATTATTGTCGGCAGGAAGAACACGAACGACGCCATGGCCGACGCATAGTTCGCCAAGCCGTCGAGTCCGTCGCGCAATGCCAGCTTCATCTGATACAGCGGACGCCAATTGAGCCCAAACACCCGCGCCTCAGCTTCCGAACGCAGCGATACTGAGATTGACACCGTCTCAATCTGCTTCGTCAGCACCTCGAACTCTGCTCGCTGTTGCTCGATCTGGCCCCGCACGCCACTCAGCTTCCCGCTTACGTCAAGTGTGTCTTTCACAGTCCTGGCTTGCCTTAGGATCGACAGATACTGCTGCTCTTCCGCTCGCAGATTGCGCAGGTTCGCATCCTCGTCAACGTACTGCCGCGTCACGTCCTGAGCCTCGATTCGTTCGCTCTCCACGCGCAGGCCGAAGCTGCGGATCTTCTGCCGGGCTTCTTCAAAGCGCGGCGCCGGCACCCGAATGGTCAACGATCCGCCGGTGGCGTCCTGGCTGCCGCTGACCTGGGAACTGACGAGGAAACCGCCCAGCCCCTCCGCCACGTTACGGATTTGTTCTGCCGTCTCGGCTGGCTTGCGGACCACGAGATCGATCGAACTCGTGCGGACCATCTTCTGGTCGGCATCGGCATCCTCTGGCGCTGCTGCCGGAGCCTGGGACGACCCGCTCAAAGCCGACATCATTCGTATTTGGTTCGTCGGTTCGCCGACCAATGTGTCAGCGGTAGACTCCTGATCTCGCCACGCGGCAGTCTGCGGCAAGATCCGCATTTGGCGCCACAAAGCGATTGGCTCGGCCCGGCGTGGCCGCGCGAGACCTGTAGCTTTCGAGTTGTTGATGCCGCCTGTGATCTCGTTGGGCCGAATTACGCCAACATACAGTGCCACAACGCCAGCTGTGATCATCCACGCTGTCGCCAAGTTCTTGCCGCTGGCCCAGAACGATCTCCATCGCGATCCCCATGCGACCGACATCGTATTGTCCTTTCGTGCGCAGTATCTCTGTTCCGAATAGAGCGTGCCCTGGACGATTTTGTTCCCGCATTGTGCGTGCCAGCGACGACAGAACGCACCCCGAGGCAGAGTTTGCAGGCTGTTTGGAGGATTGAAGGACTGCTCCCGAAGAAAACCGGGTAGGGATGTCAACGACCTAAAGTTCATTCCCTAGTTGAGCACCGTTGGTGCTACGCGATATAGAACACTCGCGTGGGGGTGCAAGCGCACTTGGATCCCATTCGCTGGGCCGAGCGATTCATGCCGCCAGAGATCGTGCACTTCTGCGGAGGAACCATCAATTTCCATGTCGTGCCAGCGCAGATCAACCTGTGCTGTGGCCTCCCCCAGATTGAATACGGCCACGTAGTGCTCGCCCGGCTTGGATCCGTCTGCCAGCCACGCCCGGATGCTTCCTCTCGCAAGCGCCTGGTGGCCGGCATGACTGTTCCGATTGACCTCAAGAACTTCCTCGTTTGTGATCAGCGCGGTCGTAGCGGCGTCGTTACTGGGCAAGTCTCCGCCGAAAATCAGTGGCGAGCGCAAGATGCTCCACAGCGTCATCACCGTCTGCTGCTCGTCGGACGTGAACTTCGTAGGCGTCCCTCCGCCTTCCTTTTCGGTCACGCGTAGTTTGCCGAGCGGCAGCATGTCCGCATCGGGCCAAGTTCCGTTCTTGCCGACAAACGGCGCCCAGTCGCGCGCGAAATCGAATTGCTGCCGCAACAACTTCCAGTCATCCCAGAAATCATCGGAGATGCGCCACATCTGCGCATACTTCTCGAAGAACTCTGCTTCGGTAATCGGAGCTGGGCCGGGCGAAATGCTCAGCACCATCGGGCGTCCGGTTTTGCTCATGGCCAGACTCAGAGCCCTCATCTCAGCCGGCTGGTATAGATGGCTTCCCATATCGTCGGCCTTGATGAAGTCCACGCCCCACGAAGCATACAGTTCCGCGATCGAATCGTAGTATGCCTGAGCGCCAGGCCGGGTTGTATCGACACCCCACATGTCGGGATTCCAGCGGCACGCGTTCTCTTTGTCGGCAATGTCGGCGGCGTGACGGGACGTGCCTTTGATCGGTAGATTTCGCTCCACCGCCTGGCGCGGAATTCCGCGCATGATGTGCATGCCAAACTTCAATCCCTTGCTGTGAACGTAATCCGCCAGCGGCTTGAATCCCGCGCTGTTGGCGGAGGAAGGAAAGCGATTGAGCGCCGGCAGCAGTCGTCCATACGCATCCATCGTCAGCGGAGCGCCCGGCTTGTAGTCGTGACCCTGGGCATTGGGCTCATACCACTGGATGTCGACCACAATGTAGTTCCAGCCATACTTTGCGAGATGCTCCGCCATCCAGTCGGCGTTCGCCTTGACCTGCTCTTCGCGCACCGTGGTGCCGTACGAATCCCAACTATTCCAGCCCATTGGGGGAGTGGGGGCGGGATCAACGGCAAAAAGTCGGGCGGTGAGAATCAGGAGCGAGAAGAGGCACTGGGCAGAATTCATGCGAGTCATAACCCGCACATTGTAAGCCGTCAGGTCCCAAGAGCGGGCGAAACAAAAAGGGCGACCCCGAAGGCCGCCCGATCTCTGGTTTTCCTATCCCGTGAATCCGTGACGATCCGTGGCGAAAGAACTTTTAGATGTCCAGGTTCTTCACATCCAGGGCGTTCTCTTC
>CAZILJ010000487.1:0-2249 GCA_964539915.1 uncultured Acidobacteriaceae bacterium
CTGGCATCTGCGCTTCTCGCTGACCCGCCTGTTGCTGCAACTCTGGCCCAGCACGATCTTCCTTTTTTTCCTGGCAGTCGAGCTTCCGCAGAGAAACGCTTGACACGATATCGTATCTGCCGCAATTTCTGTAACGATAGAAACAAAGGAAAACGGGCAAATCGCTGAGAGATTTCAGCTTTCTTTCGCTCAACACCAGCGTTTTAGGAAAATCTCATTCGCTGACTTGTTGTGTCCAGCCGGAACGGTGGACCGCGGCATCTATGCCGTCGTCGCGGGCGCTGGGCTTCGCGATCAAGCACGATCTCAATCGTTTCGTCGCCAGCGATGTTTTTCATCGCAATTGGGGACTGTTCAACTATTGGGTGCCCGTCGGCGACGTCGACCGAATCATCGACCTGCATGGCAACAAAGCCCTGTTCCTGGCAACGCTGGTAGCCCTAGCTCTGCCTTTTATCTGGGTCGGCATCGTGTGCTGACCATGAAGCGGCTCTGTAGCGCGCCTGCACGGATTTCCACGGTCGGAGGGCGGCCAATTCCTATTGACTCCGCTGCCCAAACGGAGGAACCCGCCTGCAAGGAACAACCTGGTATCACCACGGACTCTGGCCAGCCGCCTACTGGCAGCTCTGGTCCGACGCCATCATCTACCTCATTCACCTGCCCGTCCTCAGGCACATTCGGGACGAGGTGGAGAAGAAGCCCGATTGAAGGATGGGGAGGCCCCGGATCCACTTCGCTACCGACCTTTACCGCCCCCGGCCGTGCCGTCTCAAAATGATCCCCATTTCCCCGCGTTTTCCCCACGATATGTTTAAAATTCCCCCGTTCCTCTTGACTTGCTCTCAAAACCTTGTAATAACTATTCGGTCCATCCGGACGGGTTTGGGGGTGTGTCAGTTTGGCGGAAGTGAGACTTCAAGAGGGTGAATCCCTTGAGAATGCTCTGCGCCGTTTTAAGCGCAAGGTGCAACAGGAAGACATTATCAAGGAGGTCAAGCGCCACTCCTTTTATCTGAAGCCCGGCGAGAAAAAGCGTGTTAAGGCTGCTCTCGCACGCAAGCGGGCTCGCAAGAAAACGCGCAAAGAACAGGACTAACGCAGTAAAGGGCCGCTCCTTCCCGGGGCGGCCCTGCTCGAATCGGGCCCCCACCATTTCGAGCTGCAGCAGGGATTTCATACTCATCATTCTTCCGGCATATAAGCAGCATAGTTCGTACCCACGTCCCCTCCTGGGCGCGTGGCGGGCCGAGTCCAAGGGGTTGTAAGAGGGCGAGTACAGAACCTGTTTTTTCGGTGTACCACCGCAGTTCTTTCCCCGCGGGTGGGCGCGCGGAAACGGGCTGAAGGGAGCCATCCTCAATGGAATTTCAGGACAAGGTGCTGAAGTGTATCGACTGTGGGAGTGATTTTATTTTCACTGCCGGGGAACAGCTTTTCTTTCACGACAAGCAATTTAAGAACGAGCCCAAGCGTTGCAAGGCTTGCAAGACCAAACGGGTCTCCGTCCTCGGCGCTCCCCCCGCGCCCGGTCAGAACCGCTATACCAAGGTCGAGACCCAGGCTACTTGCTCGGGATGCGGAAAACAAACCACCGTCCCTTTCCGCCCCACGCAAGGCCGCCCCGTCTTTTGCCGCGAATGCTTCATGTCGCGGAGGACTGCGGCTTCGGCCTGATCCCCGTCGGTGAAGCGGACGGGTGCGTTACCATAGGAACGTGCCCGGATACTATGTAGAGAATTTCGGCTGCCGTGTCACTCAGGCTGACGGCGCCGCCCTCGAACGCCAGTTCGAAGAGCGCGGGCTGGCACGCGCGTCTACTCCCGCGCAAGCTTCCGTGGTCGTCATGAATACCTGCACGGTGACGGCGAGTGCGGATCAGGATGCGCGAGCCGCGATCCGCCGCGTGCGCCGACAAAATCCCGAAGCAAAAATTGTGGTGACCGGCTGCTACGCCCAGCGTGCCCCCGAAGAGATCGCGGCGCTCCCCGGCGTCAGCCTCGTCATCGGCAATTCGCATAAGCATCGACTCGCAGAGATCGTCGGCGCCCAGACTCGGATCTTAGACCTCGGACCTCAGACGTCAGACCCGGCATTCGTTCCTTTGGCGATGCTCGGCACGGTTTCCCGGATCTCTGATCAGCGAGCTGAGAACGAGCACTCGCGTTGGACTGTGAAGTCCGAGGTCCGAGATCCGGCGTCGCATCCCCGACCGCCTTCTGGAGCATCGACCAACGACCAACGACCGA
>CAZILJ010000488.1:0-7592 GCA_964539915.1 uncultured Acidobacteriaceae bacterium
TTCTGACAGTCATCCAGAAACTGTTGGTAGGTGCCGAACAGTTCCGGCTGATTCTGCAGCAGGTTGGTGATCTCCATCGTCGAGCTGGCCGTGTCGTAGTAGTACAGCTTTGACGTATGCTTCGGAGTCGCGTTGATGAGGCGGCTGTAAATGCTCTTAAACGGCTCGTTGATATAGAGCAGGCTCATGTCGACCCTGCCGAACGAAGTTCCGTAGTGCGCGAACGCGCGGTTGCAGATGGTTGGACCAGGAATCGAAGCGAACCAGCGGTTGAATACCGCAAACTCCAGTGCCAGCGTGGTCAGCACGGGCAGATCTTTCTGCGCGAAGTAATACATGATCTTCTGGGAGTGTCCGACGTCCTGCTGCTGATGGAAGTAGCTCTTCACGAATCCCTGCATGTTGGCCGTGCGACCGGGCGCTGGGTTGCCGCCAAAGATTTGCAGATCGACCGCCGGAAAATGATGGTCCGGATCAGGTTGCAGCTGTGCCTGAAACTCGGCGAGCGGCTGCGGCCGGACCGAATTGCCCGTCGTATCCGGATTGCTGTAGGGATCCTGCGCGACGATCCCGTCGATCTGGGGATTGACAGACTTCAACGATCCCAGCATGTGGTCAAACGAGCGGTTCTCCATCATTAGCACGACGATGTGCTGCAGCTTATCGAGTCCAGGTGCCATGAGACACTCCTGCGATCACTACATAGTGCAACTTATCTCAACAACGTTTCCCGGGATCACACTGAAGATAACGGACGAATGTGGCAGGCACAGCTTTGAACCAAATCGATTTCCGACGTGTGGAAATTGTCGGCTCGTTACGATCCGAGGACAAGTGTCAATCTAGAGGAGCGGGGAGCCCTCTCTGTGGAAATCCGCTGCAAAATGGTTCAGAAAGTGGGCTCGAACGGCGTGTCTGAGCGGGTTCGTTTTAGGGAAAACGCATGGTTCTCGAGGCGTCCCCCCTTCCCCCACCGTCTGAAAGCCTTGGACTGGCGCGCGCTTTGCAAAAATGCTCCGCAAAATCTTGAGCCGTAAGGGATCAGAGGTTAAAATCCTGATAACAAACAACTTGTGAGCTTTGTTGTGACCTCTTTTGTACCCCTCACGCCTCGACGATGATCTACTTTCTCTTGTCGAAGGCGAGGTCGGATGTCACCTGGTTCTGATCAGGGTTATCGAAGAATCGATTTGTCGCGGAAGAGCGCGCCCCAAAGGACGTGGCGGATGAACGAAGGTTGGCGCCGTGAGGACGGCGCCGGAGACCTGCACTACCGACACCGTAAGTCAGCTAGTTACATCGACGCTTGAAACCTTGAGTTCGTTTGTCGCGCCGTTCGATCGGTCTCGTCAAACTATTTTTGCCGGAATTTTTCACCGGTACCGTAGCCTCTATTTGGCAAACCGCCGAACGCTGAAGGCAATTGGCAATCCCACCACAACCATGTGCACCCCCAGCCCTAGAAGCACGTCGTGAAGTTTATAAGGACCTCTGTCATGAAGAGCGGAGAGCGGCAAAACAACGTAACTCATGACCAGTTCAACGGCAGCGCCATAGGCCAAGCCGCACACCAGCGGATGCTCAACCAGGAAACTCAGCCTGCGGCTTGCCACGTAATAGAAAGCAGTGAATGCGTGGGCGATAAAGAAGTGCAGCAGGACTCCCAGAACATAAATGCCTGCCCCTCCATCGAAAGCCTGTCGCCCAAGCAGGCCTGCGGCAATCACCAACGGAACTCGCGCTCCAAACAGGATGAAAGCTTGAGTAAGGTCCAAAGTCCCGGCAATCAGGCCGCCGGCTAAGATCGCCAACAGTGCATTCCTCTTCTGCAATGGTCGAGGTCCAGAATCTGCCATCATCCGATCCCCTCTTTTCTTTCATCTCTGATCTGTTTGCAGTCCGCAATGCGATTGGCCGTCATCTGCCGGCACACGGCCTGAACCGCATCAAGGTGCACGATACGCAGGTGAGGAACAAGAAGTCCTGAGCCCGGTCTGAAACACTCTGAATAGTTCTGAAAAGGCGTTGATATAATCGCCGACCGTCGGCTTTTGCCTGAAACGAAGGGTGATAACCGATCCTGGCATGGAACGTCCAACCACAACAATGCTTCGCATCGGTGCCTGGTGCGTCAATCCGACGTCCGGCCAAATTTCACGAAATGGGGAAACTGCTCGGCTCGAGGTACGGACGATGCGGCTGCTGTTGTGCCTTGCCGAGCATGCCGGTGAGGTTGTCAGCATCGATGACTTGCTCAGCCAGGTCTGGTCTGAGGTTATCGTCACCCCGGACTCCGTCTACCAGGCTGTGACCTCGCTCCGCCGAGTGCTCGGCGACGACCCCAAGCAGCCCACCTACATCGCGACAGTGCCAAGACTTGGCTATCGAATGGTCGCGACGGTCAGTCCCTGGGCCGCTCGCGCCACAGATGGTCCCGTAGAAGACCAGGCCATCGCACGGACAAACGCTTCTCGAGCTTCCGACGGCGAACCTACGACTTTGGCGCCCACCGATCCGCCGATCAGGGATACGATCGCGCCCGGTTCGCGCCTCCGAACCGGCTTGAAGCTCGCCGCTGGCGCGGCAGTTTGCCTCGCGCTCGGCGTTGCGTTTGCCTTCCTGTTACGCGGCAAGGTCGCGAGCAGCAACCACTCCCCCTCTTCCGTGCTTGCGTCGCCGTCACAAAGGTCGATCGCCGTGCTTCCGTTCCTCGACCTGACAGAAGGGATGCACGAGGAGGAATTCGCCGACGGAATGACCGAAGAACTGATCGACAAATTCACCAAGATTCCCGGCCTTCGAGTGCCCGCTCCCACGTCCTCGTTCTATTTCAAGGGCAAGAAAATACCCCTCGCCGATATCGCTAGGACGCTGGGTGTCGCGTATGTGCTGGACGGGAGCGTGCGAAAGTCGGGCGCGAGGCTCCGGGTGGCCGCGCGCCTAATCCGCGCAGATAACGGTTACGTGGTCTGGTCTGAAACGTATGATCGGCCCTTCAATGACATCCTGATGGTGCAGGACGACATCGCGGGCGAGGTAACGAAAGCCCTGCGAGCCTCCATCGAGGCCAGACCTGAACGCGAGAAGTCCCGGTAAAGATCCACCTTCAGGGTTTGGGAGCAGCAGCGCTTTTTTCCTCTTCCCTCCGCTTGAGATAGGGGAAGAACGGAGTCACCTCGAACGGCTTCTTCTCCGACGCCGAGACGGGTCGCGGCTTTTTGCTCTTGAGCATCTCAATCCGGTCCGACCAGGGATCGACCACGATGCGCGAGCCCAGCGGCAGCGCAGCAATCTGATCCACCCGATCCATTTCCAGGCGCTTGGGAGAATGGGCTAGCGCCTGCATCCCGACCAGATGACTCTTCTCAAAGTCGTTGCTGAAGCGCCCGTGCAGCAAGTTGGGTAGTTGCGGCGAGCGCGCTTCCAGCGCTTCCAGAAACAGGCTCGCATCTCCAAGCTGGTCTTTATAAGGCGAGTTCGAGAACAGTTCCAGACCTTTTTTGTCCGCGTCCGCTTCCTTTGCAGGATCGAAACGAAAGTTCAGATGTTCAAAGATTTCCAGATCGGAAACCGACGACGCCAGACCAGTCAGGTATTCGTCCCCAACCGTATGTTGCAAAACGATGTGGGCCAGTTCATGGGACAGCACAGCGGCAAGCGTCGCCTCATCCGGTAGCACATCGAGCAGCCCCCGGCTCACAACGATCGTTCGCCCCATCACGAAAGACTCCAGCGGCGCAGTCAGTAGCACGCGGCAATGAACCGCGGCGACGTCGAGATTGTTAGTGATCAGCAAATTGTTGGCGACGGTCTGCAAAATGTCGTCGACTTCGCCGTGAGGCGCCATGAGCCCCGCGACTTGCAGCCGCTCCACAACATTGTCTTCTGCGGTATAAGTTGTTTCTCCCAGGGTGTAGGCCGGACTCAGATTTTGCGACGCCTCGTGCCGCTTGGGATCGACCCACACCGGTGTGTCCGTCAGAGGCTTGGCAAACTCCCGATGGTCGCCTGCGTTTTGCAGATCGTAGCCCCATATGCGCGTTTGCGCCTTGAACCACAGTCCGTGGACCGACGAGTCGTTCGGATTCGACTCTTCTGTATAAACGTAGGCGGGCATCCACATAATGCTTAGCGTGTTCAGCCGCCAGCTGTCGAAATGAAATGCGCGTTTGGCGTACGCTTTCGCAGTGTACGTCCCGGTAAAGCGCACCACATTAAAGTCCTGATCCTCCACCCAAATGCGTCCGACGAAACCACGGTTTCGCGCATTTTCGCGGGGCTTCACGTCGATCAGCGCGCAACGCACCTCCCCTAGGAGTTCCCAGCGGACAAATTCGAACGTGTAGTTCTGGCGGTCGAAGTGGTCCAAGTCGGGGAACAATGCCTGCGCGAATCCTCCTGCTGCGAAAGCTGGCGTTTTTCTGGGCGCCTTCTTGTCCCCTTTCTCTCGAGTATGTTGTTCGTCCGAGAATGCTTGCGCAGTCGCGGCATCACCGTTCAAATCCAGACGACTCAGGAAATAGTCATCCCCCTTCGGAGAGGTTCCTAGTTTGGAATCAGGCTTTTCTTCCTGGATGTAGGTCTCGACGACCGGCTTAAAGTTGCGCAGCAAATCGGTCATGCGGCGTTCCTGACGAATGGCCGAGTCGACAAAATCGTCAAACCCAATGGATTTGCGCGTAGGAACCGCGGGTGCGGAGGGCGCTGCCTGGGCTGCAGGCGCCGGCGCGGGAGCAGCGTTCTGTCCTGCGATCCGCCCGACGGCAACCACTCCCAAGACTGTCAGGCCGAGCCAGTGAAATGTCGTCCGGGCAAGCATTCAGATACTAGTCTAAAGCCTGTGCTGTGGCCTGACCCACACATTGGTTCCTTTTCCAAATGACAATTAAAAGATCCAGGGCCACGACGCGCCGGAGGGATAGCGGCCTTGGCGCCGGGTCACTGTCGCACGACGGAATGGGCCCTTAGGCCGGTGTTCCCCTGAAGGGCACTCTTCCAGGTTGATCGAGACGCGCCGCTGTTACACGACCATGGATGCCGGCGGGGGAGCACTGGCGTTCGCTAGGGTTTGCTTTTGAGTCCTACGAGAAGCCGATCTGATTTCGCGAGTCTGGCCTCGGCTCGCGATTCTCCAGAGATACATGGCCGCATAGGCGCGCCACGGACGCCAGGCTTCGGCGCGGTGTTCCAGTTCGCGAGAAGTGTCTAGAGCTAGTGCGCGCAGAAGTCCGAGATCAGAGGAAGGAAAAGCGTCAGGCTCGCCCAGAGCGCGCATGGCGACATACTGTGCGGTCCATTTGCCGATGCCGGGGATTTCGCACAAGCGGTCGAGAAACGCTTCCGAATCAACCACGCCTTCAAAGTTGATCTTCCCGTTGCAGACCGCGCCAGCGAGAGTGCGTATGGTTTCGGCGCGAGCTGCGGTCAGACCGATCTCGCTGAGCTTTGCCTCCGCGATAACCTCAGGAGAAGGAAACAGATGCGTGAGGCCGCCCGGTCCGTCGAACGCCTTGCCATAGGCGGTGACCATGCGGCCAGCCATGGCGGTCGCGCCCTTCACGGTAATCTGCTGACCGAGAATCGCGCGCGTGGCCAGTTCAAAGCCATTCCAGCAGCCGGGCACGCGAAGGCCCGGGTCAGCCTCCACTCTTCCCGCTAACGCGGGATCGCCTCTGAGACTCTGCACGATAGCCGCCCAATCCGCGTTGAGATCAAACATGGCACGAATGCGTTCGACGATAAAGATCAGCGAATGGGGATCGCCAAATTCAATGCGCGCAATGAGTGCGTCACGGGAATCGTCGAGCGACACCTGAAAATAACCAACCTGGCCTTGGAAAGAAATGGTCCGCCGATAACTGCCGGACTGCACGACTTCGACTCCGGGAGTGGCGCGCGCGGCGAGAAAATCCAACATACCCTGCCAGTGATATGGCGGACGGAAATGCAGGCGGAAAAGATATTGGTTGCCGGGCTGAACCTCGGTTTTCCGCACCAGCCGCCGGATCTGCGTGGGAGTTCGATGATAGACCTTGCGGATGCCCGCATTGAATCGGCGCACGCAGCCGAAACCGGAGGCAAGGGCGATCTGGCTCATGGGCAGTCGGGTCTCGTCGATCAACTTCTTCGCGAAGTGCAGACGGCGAGTTTGAGCGACCGCCATGGGAGTTGCGCCCAAGTGTCGCAAGAACAAACGACGCAGATGGCGCGAACCAACTCCCAGCCGTTCCGCTAAGACCTCGACACCCCCGTCCTCAAGACCGCTCTCGCCAATCAGACGCAGAGCTCGTGAAACCGTGTTGGAAGTTCCCAACCATGCGGGAGTACCCGGCGAACACTCCGGACGGCAGCGCAAGCAAGGGCGAAAACCCGCTTCCGACGCGGCGGCCGCGCTGGGAAAATAACGGACGTTCTTTTCCTTCGCAGTGGGCGCCGGACAAATCGGGCGGCAGTACACCCTGCTACCGACCACTCCGATAAAAAACTTCCCGTCGAAGCGCGGATCGCGCGACAACCGCGCTCGCGAACATATTTGCCAGTCCAGATTCATATCTGTTGCGAAACCCGCGAAGAAAGTGGACGCGAACCGCGCGCTTGCAGATGATTGGCCGCCTGCCCATGATAGCCCAGGTCACGGCGCATTCTGGACGTTTTCGGACCGCGCTCTAAAACGGTCATAGCAAGGTCCGTAAACGTCCAACGCTCGGCATCGAGGTCCGCGAACGTCCAATGCTTCGCCACCCGTTTGGCTAAGGTCGCAGGAAGCGTAGCCCGCGGTTCAAGTTTTTTCCTAATGGAAATCCGTTACGGAGGCCACATGCAAACCCGGAAGCTGCCGTTTCTCACCGCAACCGCACTATTCGCCACCGTGGCTGTCTCAACCGGGCTCGGGCAAGTCGAGCAGCAAAAGATCGAGACACGGAAATACTACGTAATCGACCTGGGCGACCCGCTGGGTGTGCCATCCGCCGCAGCTGCCAGCATCAACAACATTGGCTGGATAGCCGGCAATGCCTCCGCCACGGCGACCACCGAGCACGCCGAACTGTGGGTGGGAGTTCCGCTCGACCTTGGTACTCTCGGCGGACCAAACAGCGCCGTCGCCTGGCCGAACAAAAATAACCAGGGCCAGATCGTAGGGATCACGGAAACCGCCGACGTGAATCTGTTGGGAGAAGACTGGAGTTGCGCGCTGGCGAATTTTCCCACCATCACCCATCACATCTGTTACGGGTTTTTGTGGCAGGGCGGTGTTATGACTGCGCTGCCGCCTCTGCCGGGAGGTTTGAACAGCTATGGTGCGGGCATCAACAGCCGCGGTCAGGCAGTGGGATGGGCGGAGAACGGGGTTCACGATTCCACCTGCGCTGCGCCGCAAGTCTTGCAGTTTGAGGCCGTAATCTGGGGCCCGAAGTTGGGCGAGATGACAGAGTTACCTCCGCTCTCCGATGACGTAGATGGCGCGGCCACTGCGATCAACGATAAAGGACAGGTTGTCGGCATCTCGGGCATTTGCGATCAAGCGGTTGGAGAGTACACCGCCAAGCACGCTGTGCTTTGGGAAGACGGCACGCCGATCAACCTCGGGACCT
>CAZILJ010000489.1:0-1811 GCA_964539915.1 uncultured Acidobacteriaceae bacterium
GGTCATGACTTCGTCGGCGACGAGGAGCACTCCGTGACGGCGACAAATTTCAGCGATTGCCTGCAAGTATCCGGGCGGAGGAACTACCGCGCCGAGCGTGGCGCCACTGACGGGCTCGAAAATGAACGCCGCAGCCTCGCCCTGGGTGTTTTCGATCGCGTGTTCAAGTTCGGCGGCGTATTGCAGGCCGCAATTGCGGCAGCCATCGCTGCAATCGAAGGCACAGCGGTAACAATACGGCATGCCAACGTGTGGGAACTCGCGCACCATGGGAAGATAGATTTCGCGGCGTCGCTTATTGCCCGAGATGGACAACGCACCGAGGGTCGAGCCGTGATAGCTCTGCTGACGACTGAGGATCTGATAGCGACCGGACTGTCCGATTTCGACCTGATAGTGGCGGGCTAGTTTCATGGCGGTCTCAATCGATTCGGATCCACCGCAGGTGAAGTAGACGGCGCCGTCGCGGAAATGTTCTCCGGCGAAGGCGAGCAACGCTTCGGCGTATTCTTCGGCAACCGGCGAGGTGAACTGGCTGCTGTGGACGAACTCTAGCTTCGCCGCCTGTTCCGCCATCGCAGCGGAAATCTCCGGCACGCCGTGTCCGATGAAGTTGACCGCCGCGGAACCGGCGAGATCGAGATATTGATTGCCATCGGCGTCCCAAATATGCACGCCTTTGCCGCGGACGGCTGTGGGGAAGTTCTTGCGGAAAGATCTTCGCAGGACTGCGGAACGGGGAACGGTCGCGGAGTGAGTCACGCAGAATTATCGCATCCGGGGGCAGGAATGAGGTGCAAATGAGCCCCGCCCACCGGTCTAAAGCCCGGACTTATTCCGCCCTTCCACAGCGATTTCGCTGTACACACCCGGCCAGACGTGTCCGACCTTTTGCTCATCCGGCACATCTAACGAATTAGGTTTCCTTTGATCGGTTGGCGTCACAGGCGTCTGTCGAACCACAGACGCGTAGCTTACTGGAAGGAGCGATTATGAATCGATTGGTTTTTGCGGCTCATGCATCTCTGTTTTTGGTTGTTTGCGCGTGCGGGGCTTCAGCTGCAGGACAGCAGTCGGCGAATGGAGTTCCGGCGCACATGGTGGTGACGGTTGAGCCCCATCACGGTTCCGAGGTTCCGCCCGTGAATCGCGAGGATGTGATGGTGTACGAGGGGAAAGATCGCGATGCGGTGACCGAATGGATTCCAGCCCAGGGCGACCGCGCAGGGGTCGAACTCTTCATTATGCTCGATGACGGAGCCGACTCCAGTCTGGGTCAGCAATTGCAGGATCTTCGGAAGTTCATCGATGCCCAGCCAGCCTCCACGAAGATTGGGATCGCCTATATGCAGAATGGCACCGCCAGGATTGAACAGAATCTGACGAGTGATCACGCGCAAGCGGCCAAGGCCCTACGGCTGCCCATGGGAATTCGCGGAGCCAATGGCAGTCCATATTTTTCACTGACCGATCTGATTAAACGCTGGCCGGAGAGCCCAGAACGCCGCGAGGTGCTCATGGCGTCGGATGGAGTCGACCTCTTCTACGGCAGCGGTGACCTGCTCGATCCATATGTTGACGAGGCGATCCAGAACGCGCAGCGCGCGGGTATTCTGGTCTCTGCGATTTATACCCCGGGTGTGGGACATTTTGGTCACAGCTACTGGCAGACGTACTGGGGCCAACTCTATTTGGCGCAGCTCTCCGACAAGACTGGCGGCGAAGCTTACTACATTGGGTTCAATGGTCCGCCGGTATCGTTTGCTCCTTACCTGGAAGACCTGGATCACCGGCTGAGCCATCAGTATTTT
>CAZILJ010000490.1:0-2954 GCA_964539915.1 uncultured Acidobacteriaceae bacterium
GACGCCCATTCAAGCGAGGGCGACGGTCACGGTTGAGGCGATTGCGGAGGCGACTATTCAGGTTTTACTGAGCCATGGGGCAGAGCGATTTACCACAACACGGGTCGCCGAGCGTGCCGGTGTCTCAGTAGGCACCCTGTATCAGTACTACCCCAATAAGCAGTCTTTGCTATTTGCGGTGTTGGAACATCATATGAATAACGTAGCGACGAGGGTTGAGGCTGCTTGTGAGAGCGCGTGTTATAAGCCACTAGCCGAAATGATTAAAGGAATGGTGGAGGCGTTCGTGGACGCTAAGATGGAGCGCGCCGACATCTCCGCGGCGCTCTACCGGGTCGCCGCTGACGTGGGTGGGCCCGCGCTGATCAAACGGATCAGTCAGCGATCGCGGAAAGCCATGGCGGCGACGCTTCAGACAGCACCAGATGCCAAGTCGCCACCCGACAAATTCGCCATCGACATAATGCTTGCAGCGATGGCGGGGGCGATGCGTTCCCTACTGGAGGCTGGACCAACCTCTGACACTGTCCGCAAATCGCGAGAGCAACTCGTGCTGCTTTGTCAGTCCTATATGGCGGCCGCGACAGCTAAGGGAGGTTAGAGCACTCACGGTGGTCGCTCTCGATTGTTACGAACAACGGCCCTTGTGAACATTAATTCCCGAATCGTCGGCAAACAGCAACTTATATAGATCCTGCCCAAGAATGGCAGAGCGAAAACCATTTCTCCCCAGGTGCCCACCACTTTTTCGCGGCCTTTTTTTCAAACCCTGGCCGGCATGCCATGCGGCGCGAAGCTCTTGTTGTGATTTCTGAAGTTGCGTCATTGGCTGTCCGCGATACCCCGCAACAAACTGGCCGGCAGTTTCGTGTCTAATCTCGATCTGTATGGCAAGGTGTGCGAGTCCAAGAACGTTCTCGTCGGCGAGTGTCGTGCCGAAGAGAATGAGTTGGCGCAGTTCCCCCTTCGTTCTTACGCGTGAACGGGGGCTACCTGGTGGATCCGACGTACTTGAATTTGCTTCTCCCGCTTGCGTGTTTGGGCGATGTCGTAGGAGCCCTGCATCCGCATAAGCGTGTCCATCTTAACTCCGAAAGCTTTTTCAATGCGGGGCGCCATATCGCCGGAGAGGTCAGCTTTGCCGTTAAGCAGGCTGGATAGGGCCGGACGAGAAACCTGCAGCGCCGCAACGGCTGCGGTTACTGACAGCCCCGCTGTCCGTAAGATTTCCGTGCGAATGAAATCTCCGGGATGGGGTGGGTTCTTCGTAGACAGCTATCCGCATCGACTGCTTGTGATCACGGACTCCGGAACGATATAAAACGTCCGGCTGTCTGTATCGGCCCCTTGAGAAGTGCATGGGGTTGGCGAGGGCAAGACGATCCCTCATTCCGCGCCGACGAAATTATTTGCGGAGCACAACTGACGGAGGCGATGAATATATCTTTCACACCGCAGTTGTTCAGTTCCGCGTGGATTTCCGGAAGCGATCGCAGCGGTGTATCCGCGCACTGAGGTGCGGCTCTGCATCGTGCATCTGGTGCGGGCTTCGCTGAACTATGTGCCCTGGAAATCGCGTAAGCAGGTGGCCAGCGATCTGCAATCGATCTACCGTGCAGCCACCGCGGCTGAGGCCGAGCAGCAACTCCAGGAACTGGAGGACAAGTGTGGAAAAGCTCTCCCAGTGTGAGCCAGGTATGGCGGCGGAACTGGGCATGCATCACACCCTTTTTTTAACTACCCGCCCGACATCTGCCGTGCGATCTACACCACCAACAGCGTGGAGTCACTGAATCGGTCGCTGCGCAAGATCATCAAAACCCGCGGTGGATTCCCCAACGAAGAACGCATTGAAGTTGTTGTTTCTCGCGCTACGCGCCGATCTTTCACTGGCGGGAAGCGCTCAACCACTTTACAATTCTGTGTCCGGAACGGGATGCCGGCCTTGGAAAGAGTTGCGCAATGACGAGGCAGAAAGCTTCTACATCGCTGGGCCGGGGAAAGAGGTGCCCCTTCCCCGGACCCCATCCCCAAAAACAAAACCCGGTCGTTTACACAAACGATTTGACACACCTAGTGATAACTTAATTGTCCGGTTCCAAAAACAGAAAGGGACCCCCCATGAGCACACCCTCCTTGAGTCCCAAGACAGTCGGTTTTCTTCTAAAACCGACTCTTCTCGCCTCTCTTCTCTCCGTCACCCTTCTGCCTGTACACGCGCAGGTCGTCGAGGTCGTCCAGACCACGCCTGATCAGACCTCGCTTCTCGCTCCGCAGCCCTCCCTCACCTTCAGCCCCGGAACGGCAAGCCAGCTCGCCATCAACGTGGATGACACCATCCACTTCCAGCAGCTCGAAGGCGTCGGCGGCACCTTCAATGACTCCGGCGCATGGCTCGTCCAGAACAAGCTCACTCCCGCCCAGCGCATAGCCCTGATGCAGGATCTCTTCAGCGAGAACGGCATTCACCTGAGCTTCCTACGTCAGCCCATGGGCGCCACTGACCTCTCGCTCAGCAGCTATACCTACGACGACCTCGCCGACAACGACACCGATCCCAACATGCAGGACTTCTCCATTGACCACGACAAGGCCTACATCCTTCCCACCCTGCGCGAGGCCATCGCCGTCAATCCCAGGATGAAGGTCATGGCTCTCCCCTGGTCGCCTCCGGCATGGATGAAGGACGGCGGCACGCTCGATGGCGGTTCGTTCAACACCGCCAACTTCCCCGCGCTCTCCCTCTACTTCACCAAATTCATTCACGCCTATGAGGCCGCAGGCGTTCCCATCAACTACGTTGCGGTTCAGAACGAGCCTCTCAACCAGACCTCCGGCTACTCCTCCATGTTCATGAATCCCACCGATGAAGGCCGCTTCATAGCCGGCTATCTGGGGCCCGCACTGCGCGCGATGCACTTCCGCAACCAGAACTGGAACTTCATCGGTCAGAA
>CAZILJ010000491.1:0-3447 GCA_964539915.1 uncultured Acidobacteriaceae bacterium
CGCCCGTGGTCCCTTGGGCAATGGTTGTCGCCACGGTTGCTCCATCCATCCTGCTTTGGAACCGGCTCGTGTCTGCAGGAACGCAGGATGAACCAATGTGCTCGCGGGCCGCGTCCGCGAGCGCGTAATGGAGCCAATGAAGACCACGCATCTGCCTTGTTTGCTTATGCGAACGAAAGGCATCCCACTCCTGTAGAAGTCATGCAGGCCTTCGCGAAGCGCCTCGAATTGAAAAGCGCGTTCGAAAAAGCGCTGGAGATTTATAAAGAGACCCTCCGCAAGTTTCGTCAAGATCGTCAGGAGGCTGAGGAGACCTTCGGGCGGAAGGTGACCGGGGAGGTTGCGTAGGCAGCCGTTAGCAATGTTCCGATTGTCGGCTCGTTTCTCAGAAGGCGCGGAGAAGGTCACCGACCTGTTTTGGGACGAAGTCCATAACCATCATCGACGCAAGTACGCCGAGCACTTGGAAGATCCATTGCACGATCTCACGCAGGCGTTTGTGAGTGAACTCAATAAACATGCTGGGCTGTGGGTCCGGGGATTTTCAGCGGCGTCAAAGTTCGGAGATTAGAGCATCCTTACCTTTCATGCAAGGCAAGGTAGCATAGCCAGGCACCGTTCTCGGTGTGATATATCGCTCTTACAATCTCTGTCATGACTCGCCCGCCGTGCGGATGGCGTTGGGGTTAAAACCACCGCATATTCGCCAGCTTTGCTGGAGGTTGGCCCGCACCTGGGAAAGGATGCAACGAACGGAAACAATCGTCGCCTGAGCGGCATGATCTTTTGTTGCTGCCCGGTGCCGAAGATGACATCGCCGAAGATGGACATCAATATGTGCGCTCGTCCTCGTACTCGCAGGCGGCTTGGCTTGTCACACAGTCGGTGACGACGACCTTGTTGGACGATAAGAACCGCACCTGCACCACGGGCTGCTGGGGTGAACCCGGAATGACTGTTTGTACTCGTAGCGGTTGCGCTTATGATGTCTTGACTGCGACGAGTTCAGAAAAAACATTCTAATGAAAAACTTTGGTGACGGGCTCTTTTCGCGGTCCTGATCTGCGGAGAGGGCATACCCGGCCGCCGGGCACCTTATCGACGCCTCGGACAGTTTGACAATTATGGCGAAACGAGTGAAAGAGCAAGTGCAACGGTTAGTTGGGAGTGAGGTGGCGGTAGAGGCTCCCAGTGCACGATGGCAGCGCGTCACGCTCTTGCTGTTGGGGTTGGTATTGCCGCAGATCCTGCTTTATGGTCCCTCGTTGACGGGAAGTAAGGTTTTATTACCGCTAGATATCCTTGCTGGAAACGGGTGGAACCTGCCGGCCTCCGCGAATGGCGCCAGGCCAGGTCCGCACAACTTCATATTGTCAGACCCGGTGCTGTTAGGAATGCCGACCATGGAATATGCGGCGAAGGAGATGCGCGCGGGGCGGATACCGCTATGGAATCCGCAGAGCTTCGCAGGAGTTCCATTCGTCGCCTTCCCGAAGTACTCTCCGTTTTTCCTGATCTTCTGTGGCTGGCCCTCACCAACAACACTGGCATACATTCAGCTGATTAAGTCGGTTCTCGCAGGGGTTGGAGCATTCCTGTTTTTCAGGCGGGCATTAGCTGCCGGGTTCTGGGCGGCGACGATTGGGGCTTGGTGCTACCCGATTACTGGCGTTTTCGTGCAATGGCAAGGGTTCGGCCTGACCTGGGTAGTCGCGTGGCTGCCGTGGATTCTGCTGGCGGTGGATTACACGATCGAAGAGGCGAGAGGTTTTGGCCCCATCCTTTTAGGGATCTTTTCGGCGGCAGCAGCGCTGAGTGGGCAACTTGACGTGGCGGCACTGGTATTGCTGAGTTCGGGCCTGTATGCGATCGGTCGGCTGGTCGAAGTCTACGGATGGACGAACTGGAGACGAGGCGCAATTCCGGCGATTGCAGCCCTTACCTTGGGTTGGGGATTGGGGCTTTGCATTGCCGCGCCCTACATCGTGCCACTGGTTGAGTATTCGCGCACCGGAGAGCGTTTCAGCAGGCGCGCCGCCGGGGAGGAAGAGCGGCCGCCGGTTGGACTTGCGGCACTGCCCCAAATCGTGCTGCCCAATCTATATGGTTCGACCCAGAAGGGCTCCATGCGGATTGTTGAAGGGAACCAACTGGAGAGTTCCGCTGCGGGATATGCGGGGCTGATGGCGACGTTGCTTCTGGCGCCGCTGGCGTTCTGCCATCGTAATCTGAAAGGCAGGAGCTTCTGGTGGTTGGGATGGATGGTGCTGTCGTTGGGGTGGGTTCTGGACTTCCCTGGGTTGGTACAGCTCATGCGGCTACCAGGCGCCAACATACTCTCCTATAACCGGTGGACGATGTTAACCGGGTTCGCGCTAACTGTGCTCGCGGTGACCGGGATCGACGCAATCATAAAGGGAATGGTGAAGCCGCGGCACTGGTTCGCGGTTCCGGCGCTGCTAGCGGCGGGACTGTGCGCATGGTGTCTCTATCGTATGGGCCACCTGCCTGTGGAATTGAGCATGCCTGACACATCTGCGAACGCAACGTACATGGGAATTCCCGTCCGTCTGGCTTTTGCAATGGCGCGAGAATACTTCACGGTCAACTATGGAATCGGAGCAGGGCTGGCGGCGCTAACCGTTGGGGGATGGGCAATCCTGTACGCGGGAACGCTGAGGCGAGGCTGGATGGTGGCAATCGCGGGCAGCTTGATGATGGCGGAGTTGCTGCTGTACGCCTACAACGTGAACCCGCAGTGCGATCCAGCGCTGTACTATCCGCCGATCCCGGCGTTGGAGGAATTGAAGCAGCGACCCTCCGGGCGGATTTTGGGGGTGTCATGTTTGCCGCCAGCACTCAACTTGATGTTCGGATTGCCGGATATTCGTGGCTATGATGCCGTGGATCCCAAGCGATTGTTGGATGTGCTGGAGTTCGCGCGACAGCCGGGGACATCATCGCCTGCTTACGCGCGGACGCAGGGGTTCATCCCATGGGCTACTTGGACGAAGGACGGGGCGCTGCGCGTTTCGCCGGTGTTGAGCTTGCTGAACGTGCGGTACCTGATTTTTTGCCAGGATTTGTCGGACCAAGTTAAGGCCATCATCCGGGCTGATGGCTATACGGTAGTAGAAAACGAACTCGCAATGGCGCGAGCGTTCGTGCCTCAGTCAGTCGAAGCGGTGGACGAGGGGCAGCCGTTGATGGACCGATTGCGAGCGGTGACATTCGACCCTGGGCGGGTGTCCTATGTGACCGAGCATCTGGACTTGCCTGCGGTGTCCCGCGGCACCACGAAGATAGTGGAGGAATTTCCCGGACGCGTTTTGCTCGATGCGAGCATGGACACAGCGGGCATGGTTGTCCTGGCGGATTTGTGGGACAAAGGATGGCAGGCGCAGATCGATGGCAAACTGATGCCAATCCTGGTCGTGAATCACGCGA
>CAZILJ010000492.1:0-3360 GCA_964539915.1 uncultured Acidobacteriaceae bacterium
ATCATGCTGGTCGCGGTCACTGAGCGCACTCGTGAGATTGGCGTACGCAAATCACTAGGCGCGACGGCCCGCGATATACGCAACCAGTTCTTTGCCGAGTCGGCCACGCTCATGCTGCTGAGTGGAGCTCTCGGTCTCGGCCTCGGCCTGGGGATTTGCCTGCTGGTCAGCAACGTGGACTTGCCCGATATCGTGCCGCATCCGGTGATCTCGCCGCTGGCCATCATCGCATCGTTGTTGACGTTGGGGCTGATCACCGTGGGCGCTGGAATGTATCCGGCGCAGCGTGCCGCCGCGCTCAGTCCCATCGAGTGTTTGCGCCAGGAGTAGATAGCAGATAAGGAACGCGAGCCAGTCGCGGTGTGGTTGCATCCGGAACAGCGCGACAGGTCTCGCGGCTCGCCCAGGTCCCTCGCTGTGGAACCAGCGCTGGCTCGGGATGGCAAGAGTGCCACATGCGACTGAAGGAACTCATTCTGCAAAGCTGGGACGCGCTGGCGCGCGACCGTCTGCGTTCCATCTTGACCATGATGGGCATTGTGTGGGGCCTGACCACCGTGGTGCTTCTGCTCGGCTACGGCGAAAGCGTGAGTGCAGGGGTTCTCACCGCGTTTCTGGGGATCGGCAACAACGTCGTGATGGTCTGGCAGGGCCAGACCAGCTTGCAGGCGGGCGGACAGCGCGCCGGAAAGCGCATTCACTTCAAGTACGAAGACTTGCAAGCCATCCGCGACGAAGCTCCGCTGGTTCGCCTGCTCAGCGGCGAATGGGACGAGGGCGTCGCTTACAAGTATGGCGACAAGATCATCACGGTCTCGACCAAGGCGGTGCAATATCCCTACCGGGAGATGCGCAAGCTAAACATCGGCGAGGGCCGCTACTTCGAGGAGAGCGATTTTGCGGAACATCGACACGTGCTTATTTTTGGCCCGAATGCGGCGAAGAAAGTCTTTGGCGGCCGCGATCCCGTTGGCGATCACGTGACCATCAACGGCGAGACGTGGGATGTCATCGGGCTGCTTAAGTTGAAAATCCAGGATTCCTCCAACAACGGCCCCGACAATGAGAACGTTTTCCTCCCCTTCGAAAGCCTGAGCGACATCAATGACATTCGCGATCCCGAGATGATCGTGTTCCAGCCCGTCACTGCGCTCGAGCACAAGGCCGCGCTCGCGCAGGTGCGAGAAGTGCTGGCGCGTCGTCACAATTTCAATCCCAAGGACGATAAATCGAGCCCCGAGTGGGACACCGTCGAAGACACCAAAGAAATTCAGCAGTTCGGAATCGCTCTCCGGCTGATCCTCGGATTCATTGGTGTGCTGACCTTAGGCGTGGGCGGCGTCGGCGTGATGAACATCATGCTGGTCAGCGTGACCGAGCGGACCAAAGAAGTGGGACTGCGCAAGGCGCTGGGCGCTCGCAACCGCGACATCGCCTTTCAATTTCTTGTCGAAGCACTCGTCCTCACCTTCGCCGCCGGCTTGGTTGGGATGGTGGTGTCGGTGCTTCTGGCACATGCGATCCCGCCCATGCCACTCTATTCCGCGATGTACAAGACAGCCAATCACGAAGGCGACATCATCCTGAAGACTTCCGGCAGTGTCATGCTGACTGCCTTTGTGATTCTGACTTTTGTCGGGGTCACTGCGGGGGTGTGGCCAGCGCTGAAGGCCTCGCGCATGGAACCCGTCGAAGCTTTAAGGTACGAGTAGGCTTCGAGCGCAACCCACGAGCTAGCGACCTATTTGTATCTTTTCTATTTTCAATAACTTGAAAAGAATTAGGCGCCGAAAGACCCAATTTCTTTTCGGCTCGTACGCCGGGCATCTCCAATTTGTGTTTTTGCAACTAACAAATTAGTTGACGTTTTTAATTCGTCTACGTCAAATCAGTAAGCGACTAGGAGAGCGTTTTGGCCCGCACTAAGTCCGTAACCCTGACAGAAGCTGAATTGCGCATCATGAATGTCCTCTGGGACCGGGGCTCGTCGACCGTCCACGAGGTGCTGCAGTTTCTGCCGGATAAGCCGCCTCTGGCCTACAACTCAGTCCTGACCATCGTCCGTATCCTGGAAAAAAAGGGCTACGTAAAGCACCTCAAAGACAAGCGTGCTCACGTCTACATTCCGCAAATGGACCGCAAGGATGCGACCCGCTTTGAGGTGAGTCATCTGGTTAGCCGGTTCTTCGGCAACTCCCATGAATTGCTTGCGCTGAACGTTCTCGAAGAGACCAGCATTGATGCGGAAGAACTCGATCGCTTGCGCCAGTTGCTCGAAAGGAGCAAGTGACCCGACCATGACTGCGCTCTTCAACTTGACTGCTATCGCCGAAACCTCAGCGGTTCAGATCGTAGACTGCCTGGTTCAAGGCACGCTGGTCGCGATCTTCGCCGGTTTGCTATCGGGCGCGGCGCGCAAGCAGAGTTCGGGAACACGATTCGCAGTGTGGTTTTCCGCCCTCATGGCCATCGCTGCGCTGCCCCTCGTCGGCGGTTCATGGTGGTCGCATGGATCCAGCGTTTCAACCGGGACTATCAGCCGATCTGCCATTACCCTGCCGGGTTCCTGGGCGCTTTACGCCCTCGGAGCGTGGGCTGCGATCGCGGTCTGGTTTTTGCTCGGAGTCGGCCGAGGCATGTGGCATCTCCATGTTCTCCGCAAGAGTTGCCAACCCGTCGACACGTCGGCACTCGACCGTAGACTAAGGGAAACTTTAGAGCTCCAATCGAGGCGACCAGCAACGCTTTGTGTGTCCGATTGGGTGCAAGTTCCGACGGCCATTGGCCTGGTCAATCCACTCGTGGCGGTTCCCCGATGGGCGATCGAAGAGCTTTCTCCCGACGAACTCAACCAAGTCTTGCTGCACGAACTCGCTCACCTCGGTCGTTGGGACGACTGGACGAACCTGGCTCAAAAAGTGGTGAAGGCACTTTTCTTTTTCCATCCCGCCGTTTGGTGGATCGAGAAGCGAGTGTCCTTGGAACGCGAAATGGCATGCGACGACGCCGTGGTGGCTCAGACGGCAAGTCCGCGAGCCTATGCCGAATGCCTCACGCACCTCGCCGAAAGAACTTTTATTCAGCGCAGCCTGATCCTGGCACAGGCGGCACTCGGGCGAATTCGCCAGACCTCGCTGAGAGTGGCTCAGATTTTGGACAAGAATCGTCCCACCGGGAGGGCCCGCACTTGGAAGCCGGCTATGTCGCTGGCAGCTTTCACCCTTGTCTGCGTGCTCGGCACCTCCAGAGTCCCCCAGCTCGTTGCCTTTAGCGATGGCCAGCCAAGTGCAGCGGCCACTCCCGCGATTGCGACCATTTCTTCTCCAGCTGGGAGGGGAGTGACATTGACCGGAATGCCCC
>CAZILJ010000493.1:0-1831 GCA_964539915.1 uncultured Acidobacteriaceae bacterium
GATTTTCCGGCCAGATGCACGGCGCGGTCTTGCTCGACTCCGGTGATGAGGTCGTGCGCAGTGCCATTATCTGGTGCGATCAGCGCAGCGAAGCACAAGGCAGCGAACTGGAGGAGTTATTCGGCCGGGAGGCGCTGATTCGGCTGACCTGCAATCCTCCTTTGACGAATTTCACTCTTACCAAACTGCTCTGGGTGCGGGAAAACGAACCAGAAAAATGGGCAAGAGTCGCGCACCTGATGCTGCCCAAAGATTACGTGCGATTCCGCCTTACGGGAGAACGGGCGATCGATGTGGCCGATGCCTCCGGCACTTTGCTATTGGATGTGACCAACCGGCGATGGTCGATGGAAGTCTTGAGCAAAGCGGGCATCGACCCGAAGTTGCTTCCGGCACTGTCGGAGTCGCCCCAGGTTTGCGGAAAAATCTCTGCGGCCGGCGCAGATGCCACGGGGTTGAGAATCGGAACTCCGGTGGTTGCCGGAGCGGGAGATCAGGCGGCCGGGGCCGTCGGAATGGGCATCGCGCGCGCAGGCGCAGTCAGCGCCACCATTGGGACCTCCGGTGTCGTGTTTGCCGCGACCGATCGTCCGGCACTCGACCCACAGGGGCGCCTCCACACCTTTTGCCACGCCATTCCCGGGCGCTGGCACGTCATGGGCGTCACCCAAGCCGCGGGATTATCTCTCCGCTGGTTTCGAGATCGCTTTGGTCTGCCATCAGATCCGCCGGCGAACGCGGGCCGCGATCCCTACGACGTTCTGGCGGACGAAGCCAGTTCGGCGCCCGCCGGTTCGGAAGGCGCCTTTTGGCTGCCCTATCTGATGGGCGAACGCACGCCTCATCTGGATCCAAACGCCCGTGCTGCGCTGGTTGGACTGACGGCTTCCCACACCCGCGGACACGTGATTCGCGCCGTCATGGAAGGGGTGGCTTGCAGTCTGAAGGACACGTTCACAATCTTCGGCGAGATGAACATTCCCGTGACCTCGATTCGTCTTGGTGGCGGGGGCGCAAGATCACCGCTGTGGAGGCAGATTCAAGCAGACGTCTATGGGCACGAAGTAGAAATTGTTGCCGCTGAAGAAGGCGCCGCCTACGGGGCGGCGATTCTGGCTGGAACTGGAGGCGGAGCCTGGGAGTCGGTTGACCAAGCATGCGACAGCGTTGTGCGGGTGGCGTGCCGCATCCGTCCAAGTCCGGCAGACTCGAAGACGATGCAGAATGCCTATCGCACCTACCGAAAGTTATATCCAGCGTTGCATCGGGCGTTCAGCTAAGTAACACCTTCGCCGAGACGCGAGCGCACTTGTACGAATTGTCTGGAAACGATTAAGCGCGCTACTGGGCCGGTTCCTTGACCACGACAACCCGGTCCCCAGCAACCTCCCGCATCTGCTGCACAATCCCCGAAGGCCACCGAATTTCCACCAGATCCGCGGAGGCATTCGTTCCCAGTCCGAAATGAACGGGCCCCGCGCTCGACGATGCGTAGCCAGCGCTGGTAGTCATGTGGTTATACTGCGCTCCCGACTTGGTGACGACCTTGATGCTTGCGCCGATGCCGTCGCGATTGCTCTTGGTCCCTTGCAGCTTGAATTCCAACCAGTGATTGTTGCCAGGACTCTGATTGATCCAGATCTCCGCCGGCGCGTTGAGCGCGCTTACTACGACGTCGAGGCGGCCATCGCCGTTCAAGTCGCCGATGGCTGAGCCCCGGTGGCGCGAAGGCGGCTGCGACGTGAGTCCAGCCTCCGCCGTCAACGCTGAGAACTTCATGCCGCCCAGATTGCGAAACACGGTGTTGGGTTGTTCGACCATCAGATTCGGT
>CAZILJ010000494.1:0-4366 GCA_964539915.1 uncultured Acidobacteriaceae bacterium
GCACTGGAGAGCGCCCAGCTGTCGGGGTTCGAGTGCAGAGGTTGTAGCGACGAAGTTAACTCATACTCGCTGAACTATAGGTTCGGACTCCGCGACGACAATGCCTGTAGGCCCGTGGTTGATAAGCGGCGTGTGCGCTCGCTCAAAATGCCTATATTTATGCAAGTGCGGTGTGCTGCTGACCTTCACTTGGCCGCAACCGACCAATATGGCTCCCGAAGTGACTCGCTCTCAGAATCATGTGACGATTCTTGCGTCTACGGCGTGTGTGGAAACCTTATCTTCTTATTGACGTTATTGACGGTGAGAGCGATTCGGGAGCGGGCTTTCTCACACTGCTCACAGCCCATAATTTGAGTCGCTTCCGCTGGCTCTCCATCTTTCATTCGGGTAGCGTCATCTAAGTCAGGAGAGAGTCAGGCGGTGAGACGAATGCGCTGGCTACGAGGCATTTTTCGAGGGCACGGAGGAAGAGCGATGGCGGCATTAGCTACCGGGACGAAGGCTCCCGAGTTTGATTTGAAGACATTGGACGGAAAGCGGTTTTCGTTTGCCGACGAACTGACCCACGGACCGGTTGTGCTGGCCTTTTTCAAGGTGTCGTGTCCCACATGCCAGTATGCGCTCCCGTTTTTCGAGCGGCAGTATAAGGCGTACGGCCAAAAGGGAGTCCAGTTGGTTGGGGTTTCGCAGAATGACGCCAAGGACACGGCGGCGTTTATCAAGGAGTTTGGGGTAACGTTTCCGGTTCTGCTCGATGATACGCACGCTTATCCGGTGTCGAATGCTTACGGTCTGACCAACGTGCCCACGATCTTCTGGATCGCGCAGGATGGGGAAATTGAGGTTTCGAGCGTGGGGTGGGTGAAGGCGGATTTTGAAGAGATTAGCCGCAAGATGGCGGAGGCCGGGAAGATTGCGCCGGCAGCGCTATTTAAGCCGGGCGAGGATGTGCGGGACTTCCGAGCTGGTTGAGGATCGAAGAACTAGGCGCCGGGCCGGCGCTTACCAAACCAGAGCTGACCAAGACGCAACAGCTCGCCGATACAAGGCACGTAGGAGCACGCGGTCAGGGCAGCAGGACAAGGCCGGGCGTGTGCCGGGTCCAAAGGTCGGTGCCCACTCGTGCAGCGCTCTCCGCAGCTTCTCGTGCCGCCTCAACTGAGGCGTCCTTTACAATTTGATTAGACCTGATACGAAGAAATCTTCCAGCAAGCGCGCCGCTTCGTTGGGGGAGAGACCTGTTTATGCGAGGAATGCTGAGAGCAATTTCGGCCTATGTGTTGGCGTGTGCGAGCCTGCTGTTGTGGGCTGAAAGTGGAGCCGGTGCGGGCGGAGCGAAGGGTGCGAAAGCGCCCTCAGTAAGGCTGCCGGGCCCCGCCTTTGTGGCTCTGGAAACAATCACGCCCGAACACATTCGCTGGCATGTGCGGTACTTGTCGCACGATCTGCTGGAAGGCCGCGGGACCGGCCAACGCGGCGGCGACATCGCGGCCGAATACATCGCGACACAGTTTGCCGAATACGGTCTGAAGCCGTCCGGCGACCACGGGACATACATGCAGAAAGTACCCCTGGTAGGAATCACTACGCTTGGGGACACTCAGTTTTCTCTCGTTCCAAAGCAGGGCGAGACGATGACTCTGAAACCGCTCGACGAATATGTCGCGTACGACCAGACGCAGCAGGCGCAGTCGGACCTGGATGCGGACATCGTTTTCGTGGGGTACGGAATTGAGGCGCCCGAGTACAACTGGGATGACTATAAAGGGGTCGAGGTGCGCGGCAAAGTTCTGTTGATGCTGGTAAACGAGCCGCCTTCGGACGATCCTAAGTTTTTCAAGGGCAAGGCACTCACCTACTACGGTCGCTGGACTTACAAGTACGAAGAGGCGGCGCGCAAAGGCGCGGTGGGAGTGATTCTGGTCCACCAGACGCAGATGGCAAGTTATCCGTGGGAAGTGGTGAGGAATTCGAATTCCGGGGAAAAATCTTATCTGAAGTTGGAAGGGCCAGCGTTGAAGGTCGCGTCGTGGGTGCAGTTGGATGTAGCACAGCGGCTGGCGTCGGCATCGGGTATGGATCTGGAAAAGATGATGCACGATGCTCAGAGCCGGGACTTTCATCCGGTGAATCTAGGCGCGAAGCTGCGAGCTCATATGGTGAGCAAGGTTCGGAATTTCGAATCGAATAACGTGGTCGCGATCCTGCCGGGTGGAGATCGCAAGACGGCGGATGAAGCGGTCATGTATACGGCGCACTACGATCATTTCGGCATTCGTCCGGATATGCCAGGGGACAACATTTTCAATGGCGCCAACGATAATGCCACGGGATGCGGCATCTTGCTGGAACTGGCTCGCGCCTTCGGGACGGCCGCTTTGAAGCCGCGGCGTTCGATTTTGTTTGCCGCGGTCACGGCCGAGGAGCAGGGACTTCTGGGCTCAGAATATCTGGGAAAGCACCCACCGATCGCGGCGGCCAAAATTGCTCTCGATTTGAATTATGATGATGTGAAGCCGCTCGGAGCGCCAGAGGAAGTAGAAGTTTCCGGCGCGGAGCGGACGACATTTTATCCGGCGGTGGAAGCGACCGCAAAAGAGTTCCGGCTGGCGATTCGGCCGGATGCGCTGCCGGAGGCAGGACACTTCTATCGCTCCGACCACTTCAGCCTGGCGCGGGTCGGCATTCCTGCGTTTTCAATCAATGAAGGGATGAAGTACAAGGGGCACAGCGAAGCCTGGGGGCTCGAGCGAGCGCACGAATACGTCGAGAAGCATTATCACCAGCCCAGTGATGAGTACCATCCGGAAATGGATTTCGTAGGGGACTCGGCAATGGCGCGATTTGGATTTGCGCTTGGGTGGGAAGCCGCCAGCTTGCCGAAACTGATTGGATGGCAAAAGGGTGATGAGTTCGAGGCGGCCAGAGTGAAAAGTCAGCCCTAATCCGTGGCCAGTAGTAAATCGAGCACGGGAATCAGACCGCCTAGGTCCCGTGCGTCCCAGGTGCGTTTGTACCACACATTTTTCTTTCCGAGCCTTTCGCGCGAACGCTACTTCGAAGTTTCGCGATACTCCGGGAACCTTCGCGCGCAACGTTCCCCTTCGAGGCAACCTAGTGTCGAAAGCTGGAGAGCGGCGCAGCTCGACCGCGATGAGAACCTGCAACGCCTTCCCCCTGCCAGTGAAAGCAAATCCGTTTTAACCCGGTAACCTAGGTAACTTTAGCGCCCCCAGGCGGCGTGCTAACCTCGAAATGTCCGTTTGAATCATCAACTTCCAAACGGATCCTATCCGAATGCCGCGAATTCCTATTTTTCGACTCGGCGGAGCGCCAGACCGACCGGCGCCGCCGCGCCTGGCTGCTTCAACGCCATCCGTTTCGCTGGAGGGGATTAGCATCGGCGTGGATAACCTGCGCCACGATGTGGTCTTGAGCTCGCGATGTGTGGAGTTAGGGCGGGCCTACATCGCACGGTCGATCGTGCGGCACGGCGAATTGGAAGGCCTGTTGTCGGCGGAGGTTCCGCGGTCGACCCAAGGGCCGGCGTGGATGAGGAATCAGGCAGGCAGGGTGACGCTGCCGAAGAAAGATGCCGGCGGATGGAAATCGGCGCTCGCGGAGTTGCAGGTCGGGTCCCTGAATCGAGCCAAGAAAGAGTTGAAGTTGCCCGTGGACCTGCTGGCGCGGCTGGCGGTTACAAAGTTTGTGCGCATAGAGATGAACCAGCAGTTTCTCCAGGTGCTGGAAAGGTGCCGCGTACAGCTCAAAAGTTACGACAACATGCGAGTGCAAAAAGCGCATGAACTGCGCGAGCGACTGGCGGCGTTTCAGGTGCGCAAGAGAATCATCCTGCGCAAGACGGGACAGGAAATCTTTGAGACGTTGCGCGAGGTAGAGAAGAGCACCCTGGCGCGAACCCGGCGGTCGTTGTTTGGCGAAGAGACGCTCAGCGGAGCCTATTTTACCTATCCGCTGTTTCTGAACCGTCTGGTGTTTTCAGAGGATGGGCGGGATGACTACCTGTGCGCCGAACACTATGTGATGCTGGGAAATTGGGACCGCGATTCCGACCGTTATGGCCGGATGCGGGAACTGGCGTCGGGCTTTCTCCGCTCGCAGTATGGCGAGGAAGTGAACGCGGAGACTATCGACTCGTGGATGAACGTTCCCGAGAATGCGCGGGAACTGGTAGGGACGGGAACACCTGAGGATTCGGAAGAAGGACTCGCTCATCAGGAGCGCTTAGCGGCGTGGGTGCGGCTGCTGGAAGACGAGCACGTGATGGAAAACGTGATCGCCTCCTACCACGTGGTACCGCTGCTCAGCGAATATGCTCCGCGCATTAATCCTCAACAGTTAA
>CAZILJ010000495.1:0-6090 GCA_964539915.1 uncultured Acidobacteriaceae bacterium
AGTGACGGTTTGATCGAGCTGCGAGTTCGTGGAATTCGCGGAAATGACGTGCTCTGCGACGTTCTCAACGGCGGCCTGCTGGGCGAGCATAAGGGGATCAATCTTCCTGGGATCGCTCTTTCCATTCCCGCACTCACGGAAAAGGATCGCAAGGATCTGGAATTCGGTCTCCGGCTAGGAGTGGACGCGGTCGCGCTTTCGTTTGTACGCACCGCCGCCGACGTCAGTACGGTCAAGCAGATCATCGCCACGCATCAAAGTGATGTTCCCGTGATCGCCAAGCTCGAGAAGCCGCAAGCCATCGATCATCTGGAAGAAATTCTTGAAACCTCTGACGGAGTCATGGTTGCCCGCGGCGACCTCGGCGTCGAGATGGCGCCGGAAAAAGTCCCGGTCATCCAGAAGCATGTAATTCGCCGCGCCTCCGCATGGCGCAAGCCGGTCATCACCGCCACGCAGATGCTCGAGTCCATGATCGAAAACCCGCGCCCCACCCGTGCGGAAGCCAGCGACGTGGCCAACGCGGTCTTCGATGGTACCGACGCGGTCATGCTTTCGGCCGAAACTGCCAGCGGCCAGTACCCCCGGGAATCGGTTTCGATCATGTCGCGGATCGTGGTCGAGGCCGAATGCAACATGGGCGACTTCGTCCAATTCCGCCGCCGCGAGCGCCGTGGACTTTCCGTGGCGGAAAGCATTTGCGAATCCATCGCCCACGCCGCCGAGGTTTTGCCCATGGGAGCGATTGCGGTCTTCACCGAAACCGGTAACACCGCCCGCATGATTTCCAAGTACCGCCCGAAAGCCGCAATCTACGCCTTCACCCACATGGTGTCGGTTGTAAATCGCATGAACCTGTATTGGGGAGTTCATCCCGTTCGCTGCGCCCAGGCGCGGTCCGCAGAGCAGATGGTGACCATGGCCGAGCGGGATCTCGTGGGCCGCGGCCTGCTGAAACCCGGGGACGTCCTCGGGGTCGTTGCCGGAACGCGCCAATCTGCCGGTTCCACCAACCTCATGCGGCTGCACGTGGTTACCGATGAAGAAGCCGAACGCATCGTCCACCCGCAGAAACCCCTCGGCGGCGGCCGTCGCAGGCTATAATCCCCCCTTATGCCGCAAGAACCTGGCACCGGAAAAGAGATCCTCTCGGTGGCGGTCTGGGAACCTGTTCCCGACATGGAAGCCGTGTCACTGGCGACCGTTCGCGAGTTGAGCTCCATTGTCGCCGCGAAAGGGTATGGCCGCGACCTGCTCTGCCGCGACCGCGAATCGCATTACTTGCTGATCCGTCACTGGAAGTCGGAAGACGCTCGCAGCGCCGCGCTCGAAGATCCCGACATGCTTCGCTGCTGGGCCCGCCTGGGAAATGAAATCCAAATCGTGAAAGTCTACGAGACACTGACAGAAGTGCCCTTGGACAACACGTAGGGACTACCGCCTCGGCTGTCCGGCGAGGGCGAAGCAGCCGAGTCAAACACGAAGCTGCTTTAAAATGCTTTTCAAAATAAATCATGCCTGAGACTTCCATCCGCGAGTTCGTCGAAGAAGGCTTCGACCCGAAAGTTCGCGGCTTTCTCCATCTTCCCGAGAATTCCAACGGCGATGGCCTCGTCCTCACCCACGGTGCGGGCTCAAGCGCCTCCGCCCCGCTCCTCGTCGCCGTTGCGGAAACCTTCAGCGCCAACGGCTTTACCGTGTTGCGCTGCGATCTGCCCTTCCGCCAATCCCGATCGTTCGGTCCCCCTGGACCCGCCGACGCATCTCGTGACCGCGCTGGTCTGAACAATGCCCTTGGCGTCCTAAGAAAAATGACCTCCGGCAGGCTCTTCCTCGGCGGACATTCTTATGGCGGGCGCCAGTCGAGCATGCTCTGCGCGGAACAACCCGCACTCGTCGCCGGGTTGCTGTTGCTTTCCTATCCTCTGCATCCGCCGCGCAAGCCCGAGCAGCAGCGCACGCAGCATCTCCCCGACCTGCGCACGCCGGCCCTATTCGTTAGCGGTACTCGCGATCCGTTCGCCTCGATCGCCGAGCTGGAGCAAGCTCTGAAGATGATTCCGGGAAAGAAGAAACTCCTGCCCGTCGAAGGCGCCGGTCACGATCTGGGATTCAAAGGAAAAGCCAGGCGGGAAGATTTGCTGACAGCCGTGATAACTGAATTCAAAATCCTAATGCTCTGAGGAGACGCCCTGCGGGGGATGTTATCCGCTTCATCGTTCTTGCGTATCTCTGTGAAGCCGTGAAAATCTGTGGCCGGAGGTTCTAGTTCACCCACCCAGATTTCGACCCGCCATTCCCCTTATGCGTGTCGTCGTCCGGCGGAATGTAATTCCCGTGATCGTCGAAGTGGACCTGCCGGTTTTCCGTTTTCCGCATGTAGACTTCGAACTTCTTAGCCGCTCGCCGCCGCTTCCACCGGAAATAGGAATTGCGAGCGCCGTAATAGCGCTCCCCGAGTCCCAGGCTCATCACCGGCTTGATTCCGCGCCGCACGTACAAGTAGCCAAACAGCAGCCCGCCCAGGTGGGCCACGTAGGCCACGCCGCCGCTGCCGGACATGGCAAACGCCAGGGTCACGACGATCAGGATGCCCACAAAATACTTGGCCTTGATGAGGAAGGGAAACGGAATCATCATGATTTCCTGATCCCCAAACAGCATTCCAAAGGCGATCAGAATGGCGAAGACTCCACCCGAAGCGCCCAGCGTCCGAGTGGACGGATTGCCCAGAATGTGCGCGTAGGATGCTGCGATCGTAGTGATCGCGGCGCCCACTAATCCAAACGAATATAACTCCACAAAACGCCGAGTGCCCCAGGCGCCTTCAAACTGAGAGCCGAACATCCACAACCCCAGCATGTTTCCGAACCAGTGCCAGAACTCGAAGTGCAGAAAGCCGTAGGTGACCAGTTGCCATATTGCGCCGTGGACGACTGCCTGGGGTTGAAGCGCGAGGTGATCCAGAACAAAGAGAGGGACATCGGGCTGCGCCCGCATCAACAGCAGCAGAAGCAAATACACGCCCGTGTTGATGCCCAGCAGCCACGTCACCGCCTTGGTGAACGGTGGCAGGCTCAACGTCATCGGTTCGCCGGTTCGCCGCACTGGTTTACCTCTCCTGAATACGATCCTTACCAATTCTACTCGCAGACGGCGGGTGGCAACGTCTTACCGCTCCGGGGCCGGTACGACCGGCAAACTGCGGTGCCCTTCACGGTCGACTGCACGCACCGCAAAAATCACATTATCCTTTGAAAGCTTCAGCGTGGTGCGGGTTGCGCTGCCTGCGCCCTGCGCGTGCTCCCACTCCGGACTGGTCGTCGCGCGCCATACCACCTCATATTCGGCTCCGCCGCTCGGCGAAGCCTCCCAGCTCAGCGTGGTGTCATTTTCCAAATTCTTGGTCAGGATATGCACGTTCGCCGGAGGTGCCGGGGCCGCCGCCAACGATGCGAGTGTCGCCGCGTTCAGCCGGGCGACGTGAGACACATAGGCGTAGTTCACGAACTTCAACAGATCCCCGTATTCGATGCCATTTTCGGTACGTACATTTTGATGCTGATGATGAAAATCCTCACGAAACTCGGTCAGGCGAACCGCCGCAAAGCCCTGCTGGTTAAAAGCCGAATGATCTCCGCCGCGCAAAAAACGGTCCAGCCGGAATACCAGCATTGGCTTCACTCCGGCATCGTAGGCCCTGCCTACATCTGCCATGTACCGCGCCAGTTCGCGCGATCCCGAATCGCTTTCCCCGCCCAGACCTCGAATACGCCGGATATCTTGCTCAGAAGCCGCCGTTGGAACTCCCTCAGAGAAGACTCGCACGACGGTGCTATCCTGCTCCACGCTCTGGTCGCCGCCGACAATATCGTTGTTGAGGACTGCCTCCAGGTTCCAACCCTGGTCTTTCGCCATCTTCGCGAAATGGCGGCTGCCGTTCAGTCCTTGCTCTTCTCCTGCGACGGTTAAGAACACAATCGTTGCCCGAAACTTCAGCTTGCTTAATACGCGCGCACATTCCAGGCTGACGGCCGTCCCGCTCCCATCGTCGTTCGCTCCGGGAGCATCTCCGTTTACATCGAGCGTATCGCTGTTGCGCGAATCATAGTGTCCCGTCACCAGCATGATGGGTTTCGCAGCGCCGTCGTCCGCCCCTTTCAGAACCGCATAAACATTGGTTATTTCCGTCGCTTTCGGGATGCGATCGGCTGGTTGTTCCGTGAAGCTATCGGTCTTTACTTCCAGGCATCCGCCGCAATCCTGCGAATAGCGCTCAAACTCCGATTTGATCCACTCCCGGGCCGCGCCGATTCCGTGGCCGGTGGTAATCGATGCCGGATCCTGCGCCGACAGCGTCAACCGCGTTCCGAAGCTGACCAGCTTCTCGATGTTCGCTTGGATCTGTTGCACGGAAATCTGTTGCAAGGCTGCCGCAATCTTCGGATCGGCGGTGACGGTCGGCTCAGACTGAGTCGATTGCGCCGCAGAGTGAATCGCCACGCATAAGAGGATGGTGGCAGTCCAGGGTGTTGTTTTGCGGAAATGGAGCATGCTTTGACAGTCCTCGTCCAGATAAATTAGCTGCGGGAGGGCGATTCCCAGTACCCAGAAAAATCGTGCGTCTACGGGCTGTGCCCCTTGACCAACAGCCGGGGAGAATCTAAATATTAACAGGAGGCTCTAATAGGCGAGGGAGGCTTTATGGTGCTCTGTCCCGAGTGCGAAACCAATTTGGATGTTGAAGAAGAAGAGGTCGACGAGGGGGAAGTGATCTCGTGCCCCGAATGTGGCACAGATTTTGAAGTGGTCACGACCAGTCCCCTTGAGTTGAAAGCTGTGGAAGCGGGCTACGAAGAAGAAGACGAGGAAGCGGCGGAGGAGAGCGAAGACGGTGATTATTCCTAAACTTCGCTGGGTCCCTCCTGCAAGGTTGTTTCTCCCGGGTTTCCTTTTAGCTGCCCTTCTACTGCCGGGCTTCAGCTCACAGCGGCTGATCGCGTCTCCGAAATCCAAGGACAAGACCAAGCCCTACGCCCTCATCGCCGGTACGGTCTGGGGGCCCGACGACCATCCCGTGTATGGTATCCCCGTTAAAATCCGCCGCGCCAAGGAGAAGAAAGCCAAATGGCAGCTCACCTCCGACCACATGGGTGAGTTCGCCCAGCGCGTGCCCGCGGGGGAATCCGATTACATCATTTGGGCGGATCTGAAAGGGGTCAAGACGACCGACGGCAAGCCGCTACGCCTGGTCAAAGAAGTCACCGTTCATATTTATGACGACGAACGGGAAGACACGGGATTGCATCTAACCTACTAACGGCTGCGCCGCCTCTCCGTGAGACAATAGCAGCAGCATGAATCGCAAACCATCCGTGATCAAGGCTGTGTGCATGGGGTGTGCGCTGTTTGCGGCCCTGGGAGTGCTGGCCAATGCGACTCCGGACAAGAAAGATAAGTCCGTCGGCCGTCTGGTGTTCGGCAAGGTTCTCGATCCCCAGGACAATCCTCTTGCCGATGCAGTTGTTTACGTCACCAACACGCGCACTCGAGCGATAAAGACCTACATCGTCGGCCCGGACGGAACCTACCGTTTCCCGGCGCTCTCCACCGCCGTTGACTACGAGATCTACGCCCAATATAAGGGGCACAAGAGCGAGACCAAATCGGTCAGCCAGTTCGACGACCGCTCCCAGGTATACGTTGACCTCAAAGTCGATACCCGCTAATCCTCAAGCATGAACCTTTTCGTGCAACTTTTCACCGCCTTCCCGTGTTCAAGATAATAGGAATACCTGTCTGGAGGATAACTGTGAACCAATCGCACTCATCTCGTAAACCGAGCCGCACCGTCACGGCTGTCAAGGTCGCTTTGGCGTGCGTGGCGCTGTTCTGCGCAGCCTGGGCCGTTGCTCAAAGCGGCGCCATGAGCCCCTATCAGGATGAAAAGGATGGGGTCAGTGCTGGCGGCAAGTGGATGATGTTTCAATCCGAAGACAAGATGACCGGAGCCAAGAAAGCCCGCTTCGAACTGGTAGCTGACAATTACTTTCGCGAAGATCCCAACTACCCGCCCAGAGTCGATCTGTT